>JBJEKU010000107.1:0-5605 GCA_051878795.1 Eggerthellaceae bacterium | reverse complement strand
CGATTCGATTCTAAGGGATCAGACAGCCTGTCCACCAACATTCGGCACACTACCAGATGCGACCGCTCGTAGGACACAGAATATTGCAAAGCATGCGCATAAGCGTGGTCTTACCGCGCCGTTTGCCCCAAGCAAACCAAGCTCGCCTGCAAGACAAACAACAAGCACCGGAATGCGAAACCAAGCCCCTCCTTACGCCAGCTGCTCGAGCTTCATGCGTAACAGGATGCTCATACTGGAGACGGCGGCGATATCGCAAAGCACCTCTCGCAAGCGGGGGTCTTCGGCAGCGAAGGCACCTCCCCTATCTTCGATTTCCCCCGAACGGCTTGCCGGGCTTTCGGGATCGCAAACGGGACGACCCCGTAAGGCGGACTCGAATTCCTCGCAGAAACGATCGTAGGCTATCTCCAAATCGCAATAACCGCGCTGCAGCTCGATCAGATGGGCGATGTCATCCAAGTTCAACACGGTCTTCGCGATGGCGATGAACACCAGGTAGGCCAGCTGATCGCGTCCGTATTGCTTCTTCACGGCACGGTCGATAATGCCATGCTTCACGTAATTGCTCACCATGGAAGAAGTGAGCAAGACACCCCCCAAGGGCTCCAGGTACCCGTTGATCAGGCGTACCGTCTGCTCTAGCAGCAGGCCGATGTCGGGAATCTGACGATATCGGGGAAGGCTGAACTGGGATATCTCCATTCGATTCATAACGCTCCGTAAACATAATCCGATTATCGGTTTTTCATAAACCGATTGTAAGTTATGCTGTATTCTGTCACTCGCGATTATAAACCGTCCAGGCACACGAAGCATAGATGGGCAGGCACAGACATGAACCGAACAGCATCGTCTTCAGAGCAGATTTCCTTCACGGCAAACACCCAAGGCGTCCAAGGACTTTCTGCCAATACCCGCAAATCCCCCAAGAAACTTAAAACGACGCCACCCGCAGACCCGGAATACTCGCGCCTGGAAGAGCAGCTGAACGCCTGGTCCCATATCCTGGGGGCGGCGCTGGGCATTGCCGCACTCGTGATCTGCCTGGTCAAGGCCGTATCCCACCATTCGGGAGCAGGCATCGCCGCAGCCCTCATCTACGGTATCTCGCTTATCGTGCTCTATTCGCTCAGCGCGTCGTACCACTTCACTCACCCCGGCCGCGCCAAACGGGTCATGCGCATCTTCGACCACAGCACCATCTTCGTGCTCATCGCGGGGTGCTACACCCCCTTCTGCCTGTTGGCACTCAACGACACGCCCCTCGGCCTGGTTATCTTGATCCTGCAATGGGCGATCGCGGCCATAGGCATCGGCCTGAACATCTGGAATATGCGTTCCAAAGCCGTGAAGCGCATCAGCATGGCCCTGTACGTTGTCATGGGCTGGATGGTCATCATCAGCATCAAGCCGCTCATCGCCAGCGTCGACGCCTCGAGCCTGCTCTGGCTGCTCGCGGGAGGCATCGCATACACGGTCGGCATCGCGTTCTATGCCGCAGGAGGCAAGAAACCCTACATGCATTTCATCTGGCACCTGTTCGTGCTCGCCGGCAGCGTGCTCCAGTTCATCAGCATCATCCAGCTGTTCTAATGCGGATGAACAACCGCGCCTTCTAATCGATCAAAGACTCGTGGGAACAATGCAATCCACACCACTTTCCAGGCAAGCGTTTATCAGTCGTTTGTCCAAGGAAAGCAGCGTTGCCCCTAATCGCCTTGCCAAGACGAAGTAAAGGACATCGTATGACGATAAACCCAGATGCATAGACTCTCGAAAAGCTTCCACAGCTAAATGCCTATCGTCGACGAATTCATCGACGAGAAGAGGAATCTTCCCAATATATTGGGTTGCCTCTTTCATACCCACTGTTCCCGCACGAACGTACTTTCCTATCGCATGGATAAACTCTGCGTTCAGCAAAGCTGGCGCAACAACCAATTCATCAGGTTTTATAAGCCGGCAAAATGTCTTTCCGATGGCAGTATCGCGCACTATCTCTATCGCAGCGCTGCAATCAAGCACGATCATCGAGCTCACGCTCCCTTTCGTTTCGGCATTCCCTCACAAAAGCCGCAGAATCATCAAAACCTGGAGGAGCGGGAAGAGGATTCTTCTCAATCCAGTCGAAAAGAGCCTTGCGCGCACGTGCACGCTCGCGCAGCACCGCCTCACTTGGAAACAACTTTTCCCTCGACAGCAAGGAAACTGCATCGTGACCGTACTCGGAAAAACCATTCGTGTAGCCAGAATCCGCATTCCCGCTTTCACAATTCAGGGCGATTTCCAAAAGCTCGATTGTTTGCTGCGAAATGCTGCGCCTATTCCGTTTTGCAACCACTTTTATCTGATCGTACAGATCGGAGGGCATGTCTCTCACTTGCAATGCAGGCATGGTTTTCTCCTCGTTCTCATAATGCATGCATTTTGCATGCATTTATCATAGCACATCAGATCCACGCCAAAATGCCAAAATGCCCCGACCGAAGGGCCGGGGCATTTGCAAGTTCTCTCAAGCCGATTTCCGCGTAAGAATCCAGCTTGTTCCGCACCCTTCAGGCGCGGCAGGCTTAGTGATGGAACAGGCGCATGCCGGTGAAGCACAGCACCATGTCGTACTTGTCGGCGGTCTCGATGACATTGTCGTCGCGGATGGAGCCGCCGGGCTCTGCGACATAGCGGACGCCGGACTTGCGGGCGCGCTCGATGTTGTCGCCGAAGGGGAAGAAGGCATCGGAGCCCACGGAAACGTTGTCCATCTTGGCGATCCATTCCTTCTTTTCCTCTGCGGTCAGCACTTCGGGCTTGACCTTGAAGGTCTGCTGCCATGCGCCCTCTGCCAGTACGTCCTCATACTCGTCGGAGGTGTACACGTCGATGGCATTGTCGCGCGCGGGGCGGCGGATATCGTCGACGAACTGCAGGCCCAGAACCTTCGGGTGCTGGCGCATCCACCAGTTATTGGCCTTGTCGCCCGCCAGACGGGTGCAATGGATACGGCTCTGCTGGCCGGCGCCGACGCCGATGGTCATGCCGTCCTTGACGTAGCACACGGAATTGGACTGGGTGTACTTCAGGGTGATCAGAGAAATCAGCAGGTCATGCTTGGCATCCTGGGACAGGTCCTTGTTCTGGGACACGATATTGTCCAGCAGCGCCTCGTTGATCTCGAAGAAGTTGTGGCCCTGTTCGAAGGTGATGCCGAACACGTCCTTGTATTCCTGATCGGCGGGAACATAGTCGGGGTCGATCTGGACGACGTTGTAGTTGCCCTTCTTCTTGGTCTTCAGGATCTCGAGGGCCTCATCGGTGTAGCCGGGGGCGATGATGCCGTCGGAAACCTCTGCCTTAAGATACTGGGCGGTTGCGGCATCGCAGATATCGCTTACCGCAGCCCAGTCGCCATAGGAGCACAGGCGGTCGGCACCACGGGCGCGGATATATGCGCAGGCAACGGGGGTGAGCTCCTGGTCGGGCTCGACGAAGTAGATCTGCTTTTCCAGATCGGTCAGCGGCTTACCCAGGGCAACGCCTGCGGGGGAAACATGCTTGAAGCTTGCTGCTGCAGGCAGGCCGGTTGCTTCCTTCAGCTCCTTGACCAGCTGCCAGGAGTTCAGCGCATCCAGGAAATTGATGTAGCCGGGGCGCCCGTTCAGCACGGTGATGGGCAGATCGGATCCATCGCGCATATAGATGCGGGAAGGCTTCTGGTTAGGATTGCAGCCGTATTTCAGTTCGAATTCCTGCATTGGACTCTCCTTAGTCGCCGAGGTTCTTGTTGAAGATCTTCACTTCCCCGTTCACGTTGGAGTACAGGGAAACCTTGTTGTCCTGGTTCAGTGCAGCCCAAACCTCTTCGACTGCGGGCATATCCACTTCGATGGGTTCGCCGGCGAAAGTGGGCAGCGGGTTGCCGTCGCCCTGGTAGGTGCTGATGAAGTAGGCCTTGCCCTCATCGACGCCCTCGAAGTTGAAGAACTCGCGGATGCAGCGGCCATCGCGATGCTTCAGGATGGACATCTCGAAGGAGCCATCCTTGTACAAGATCGCGGAAATACGCGGGGTGAAGTTGGGCTCATCGGGCTCGTACTCGCGGGTAGCCAGAGCAGCGCGGAAATCGCCCATCTTCCAGATGGTATCGGTCTGATCGCCGTTGGTGACGATCAGGGCATCTTCGGTCTGGCGGACGGGATGGTAGATGATCAAGCTGGGATCGCTCAGCTTTGCGGGATCATGGGCCTCGGTGCGGATGCCGTCTTCGGTCACCGAGAAGATTCGGTTGCGGCTATTCTCGCTGCGTCCCATGATGAAGTAGTAGACGCTGTTCTTGCCGACCACGATACCGCGGCCAGGATACGGATTGCTCTGCAGAAGCTCAACCAAGGATTTCATTGGAGACGCCTGCCCTTTCGTCGCAAGTATTACCAGATTGAATCAGTATAGTGCCTAGACGGCCATTCCCGATAGCCCGGCACCGTTAATGGCCTTTCATCTCCGTAAGATGCCAATCCGACGATACGCCCTAATCTGTTGCAGAAGAGATCTCGAAGCCATCCCCTCCCACTCCGCTGTAAACCTTAAGCGCAAAGGCTCTGCGTGGAAAAGGAAGCGTACGCACGGCACAACGCAACCGCGGCGAAAGACGGCTTGGCATCCGCGCGAATGGGGCGAATGCCTGCAAGAAAGGAAAAACCCGCTGCAGGCTAATAGAAAGCTTGCAGCGGGTAAAAATCGCTTGGTTTCTTGGGGACCTTAACGAAGGGTCAGCCACAAGGCGGGACGAACACCCAATTCGTCGCTGATGACGCTCCAGCCGCTCTCGTTCACGCCACCATCGGAGTAAACGTCGGCTCCCAAGGTGGTGAACCTGCCGGGAGAACGGAGCCACCAGTAATCGGAAGCACCGCGCTGGGTTACGTTCATGAAGTTGTGCGCTTCGGCGATAGAAAGGCAGAAGACCCTGTCTTCGGTATCCGCACCGCCTTCGGTGCCGAAGCTGGGATTGTCGTCGTTCTTCAAGGAGCTCAAGGCGATGCGACCGCGCTCCTCGGCAGTGAAACGCTCGAGGAAAGAAGAGTTGAGCCACTTGCGCAGGGAGCAATCCTCCCAGGTGACGGCTTCATATCCGGAATGGTACGGGATGAATTCGATACCGCCGTTACGCCTCAGGACGTCTTCGGCGATAATGAGCGCCTTGCCTTCGCGCTTTTCCAGCACGATCCAAGAATAGGGACCGAACTCCACTTTGTCGCCGATGCCCATGTTCTCGCCTCGAACGTGGTCCGCAACAGGGAAACCGCATGAAGGACAAGCCTTTGCCAGGTGAGAAACCCTATGCGTGCACTCAGGACAATCGATCAGTGCCATCGTAATCCTCCCATCTGCTGGAGCATGCTCCAGGATGCAAGCCCGGGACGTGCGCGCCCCTACGCGCAAGGGGCCGGTACCCTCCCAGGATGAAAAACAGTTCCCGCTCGCTGGTCGAACCAGCCTAGCCTTTCTAATTATCGCGCATTTCCCATGCGTGTCAATTTGCGCGCTGCATAAGGACGGCGTTAACTTGACGGGGGTCGCACCTACCAGTTGATTGCGATCATGCCGG
>JBJEKU010000106.1:0-5640 GCA_051878795.1 Eggerthellaceae bacterium | reverse complement strand
CTGCAGCGCGTTGATTTCGTCAACGATTGCCATGCATGTCTCCTTCCACGGAAAAAGCCCCTTCTCGTCCTTCGATCCAAGGACGAGAAGGGGCTCTCGCGGTACCACCCTGGTTGACGAGCCTGCTTGCATGCCGGGCCCGCCCGCTTATTCGCCCGATAACGGGGGCAACCGATGGCACCTACTCGAACGGAACGCACCGATGGGCGGTACCGCCTTTAAGCGCCACAGCTGGTAAAGTGAATCGCCGCGCGTGCCGCCCGGGCCCTTCCAGCCTGTGAGGCCCTTCTCTGGTTGCCGCACGTTTATCGCAGCGCTGTCTTCGTCATTGCTTTTGAAGTATTGGATTGTGCAACTGAGCAGTATAGCAAAAAGGGGAACAGCCGCAAAACGGCGATTCCCCTTTCCATATCGTTTCTTCGGCATAAGGACGGACGGCCGAACAGGATACCTGCGGGACTAATCCTCGATACCATCGGCCTGGCGGATCTGCTTGCGCTTGATCTTGCCCCCGACCGTCTTGGGCAACTCGTCGACGAACTCCACGATGCGCGGATATTTATAGGGCGCCGTGGCCTTCTTCACGTGGTTCTGCAGTTCCTTGACCAGATCGTCGGAAGGCTGGTATCCACGGGCCAGCACGATAGTCGCCTTCACCACCTTGCCGCGGATAGGGTCGGCGGCCGCAGTGACCGCGCATTCCACGACGGCGGGATGCTCCACCAGGGCGCTTTCCACCTCGAAGGGCCCGATACGGTAGCCGGAGCACTTGATGACGTCGTCGTTACGTCCTACGAAGAAGTAATAACCATCGGAGTCGCGCCAAGCGATGTCGTGCAGGTTGTAGTATTCGCCGCCGACGGCTTCCTGGGTACGCTCCGGATCGCGATAGTAGCCCACGAACAGGCCCGGAGGATACGCCTCCTTCAAGCCGGTCACGCAGATCGCGGCTTCTTCGCCATCTTCTGCTTCGTTGCCCTCATCGTCGAGCAGCTTGATATTCAGCAGCGGAGAGGGCTTGCCCATGGAACCGGGACGCGGCTCGATCCAGGGGAAGGTCGCCAGCAGGACGGGGCCCTCGGTCTGGCCGAAGCCCTCGCGGATCTTCTTTCCGGTCAGACGCTCCCACTGGATGGTGACCTCTGCATTCAGAGGCTCACCGGCGGTTGCGAAGTTCTGCACGCTCGAAAGATCGTAGGATGCGACGTCTTCCTGCAGCATGAAGCGGTACATGGTGGGAGGGGCGCAGAAAGTGGTGAGCCTGTAGTCCTGGATCTTCTGCAGCAGCTTGGTGGGAACGAACTTATCCATGTCGTAGCAGAAGATGGTGGCGCCTGCGATCCACTGGCCGTAGATCTTGCCCCAGCCGAACTTGGCCCAACCGGAATCGGTGACGGACATGTGCAGCTTGTCTTCCTGGACCTGCTGCCAATACTTGGCGGTCAGGATATGACCCAGGGGATGGGCGAAGTTGTGGCAAACCGCCTTCGCCATGCCGGTAGTACCGGAAGTGAAGTAGATCAGCATGGTGTCCTTGCTGGTCACACCCGCATCCCCCGTAGGACGTTCGAAGACTTCGGGCCGGCCTTCGAGCATCTCGTCGAAGGAAAGCCAGCCGTCGCGCTCTCCCGCAACGACGACCTTGGCCTCGATGGAGGGGCATTCGGGCAGGGCCTGCTCGGCTTGGGTGCACACGTACTCGTCATGCACGCAGACCAGCATCTTCACGTTCGCGCTGTTGACGCGGTAGGCGATATCCTTCTTCGTCAACTGCAGGGTCGCAGGGATGATAATGGCGCCGATCTTGCACAGCGCAACTGCCAAAACCCAGTATTCCCAACGGCGGCGCAGGATCGCCATCACCACGTCGCCCTTTTTGATGCCGCGCGCAACGAGCGCATTGGCGGCCTGATTGGACAAGCGGGAGATATCGGTGAATGTGAAGGTGCGCTCTTCATCGTGGTCGTTGCACCAGACGAGAGCACGTTTTCCAGGCTCGACGGCAGCCCATTCATCTACCACGTCGTAACCGAAATTGAAGGCTTCGGGAACCTCGATCTTGAAGTTATCGCGGAAGTCCTCGTAGGAATCGAATTCGATACGGGGACAGTATTTCTTGAGGATATGGTCCATTGGATCTGTCCTAACGTGCTCTGGGAGGATTGCGTGCAATTAAAAACGTGTCCGCAGACTATTCGGCGATGACGGTGACGAACTTGGCGGTTTCGCTGCCACCGCAACGCTGGCCGTGGGGGATTTCGGGATTGAAATAAATGGAATCGCCCACTTCCAGAACGAATTCTTCTTTTCCCCAAGTCACGATAACGGTGCCTTCGACGACCAGATTGAATTCCTGGCCGGAATGGGCAACCAACCCGGCAGGGGTATCGGTGGGTTGGAGAACGACCAAGAGCGGCTGCATGATCTTGTTGGTGTAGCGCCATGCCAGGTCCTCGAAATAATATTCGGGATTTCGGGCTATCTCGCGGCCGCAACCGTTGCGGACGACCTGATAGGTGTTCAGCTTCGCGGAAGTGCCGGTCAGGATCTCGGTGAATTCTACACCGAACTTATGGGCCAGGTGATAGATCGCAGAAATGGGAACATCTGCACCGGTGCTCTCCCAATTGTTGTATACATCGACGGAAACGCCCAGCTCTTCGGCCATTTCCTCGACAGAAACGTCGCATGCCTCGCGAAGGCCGCGGATACGCTCGCCAATCTCATACATCAGGTCTTCCATGCCGTGCCTTTCCTCGGAAATCTCAGGCGAATCGGCAATGGCATCGCACCTGGATAAAGCACGGTTGCCGATACGCGCAGGCGCCTTCAGGCGCCTCGAAGCATTGTGGGAGATCGGCATCCGGAAAATCGAAAGCCCCTCCCCCTTTAAAATGAATCGGCGCCTCGCGCCGAAAATCCCCAGGATATGATACAGAATTACGGGTGAAAGCTTCCCGAAATCGGGAAAAGGCCTGGGAATACCCCGTTCTCCCCGGCATTGGACAACATGAAGGAGCATCGAAACGAATGCAGGACAAGCGAAATCCCGCAATCATCATCACAACCCGCGTACCGGTCGATGCCTCCTGCAAAACGAGGCTATCGCCCTTATTGGACCCCGGCGAACGGTGCCTCCTCCAGCGGGCGATGATCGAAGACGAGCTTGAAGCCATCCGCCAGACGGGACTTCCCTGCCTTGCCTTCGTCACGCCGATGGAGGCGGCAGGGCACATGGAGGGACTGATGGGGCCCGAGGTTACCCTGTTTCCCCAAACAGGAGGCGACTTGGGCCGGATAATGCGCAACGCCTTCTCCCGCGCCTTCGAGGCAGGATATGCGCCCTGCATTCTGATAGGGTCCGACATCCCCCAGCTCGAAGCCAGGGACTTCCTAGAGGCAATAGGGGCATTGCAAGAAAGCGACGTGGTCCTAGGGCCCACGGAAGACGGGGGTTATTGCCTGATCGGCATGAACGAGCTCATCGAGGAAGCCTTCGAAGTGCAGTCGTACGGCACCGGATCGGCGCTGGAGGAAACCGTCCGCTCCCTTGAGAATGCAGGGAAAAAGGTTTCGCTCGTAAAAGAGCACGGCGACATCGACGCTCCTGACGACCTTCGAGCGTTCCTGAAAAACGAAGATTCGTCCCATCTGAGAACCTTCCGAACCGCAGAAAAGCTGTTAGCGGGAAAACCACAACCCAGCATCTCGGTGATCATCCCCGTCTATAACGAGGAATCCACACTGGGAAGCCTGCTTGCCCAATTAGAGCTATTGCGGGACCACTGCCAGATCATCTTCGTCGATGGCGGAAGCTGCGATGCAAGCCGACGGATCATCGAGAACGCCGGCTATCCCTGTTTTGAAGGTCGAGGACGCGGCAACCAGCTGAACACGGGAGCCCGCAAGGCAACGGGCGACGTGCTGTTCTTCCTCCACTGCGATTCGGTGTTGCCCGAGAATCCCCTGGAGCAGATCCGCGAAGTGCTCCGGTACGATCAAGCGGGCTATTTCGGAGTGAGGTTCGACAGCAATGACTGGGTTATGGGCGTCTGCGGACGCCAATCGAACCGACGGGCGAAATACCGCCAGATCCCCTTCGGCGACCAGGGGATATTCATCTTCAGGAGGCTCTTTTGGGAGGTCGGTGGATTCCCCGAGATCCCCTTGATGGAAGACTACCGGTTCAGCCTGGGCGTTAGAGAACGGGGCATCCATTTCGGGCAGACGCGCGAGCCCATCATCACATCGGCACGACGCTACGGGAAGGGCTTCTTCCATCAGCTGAAGGTCATGTACCAGATGCACGAGCTGCGCTTCCGGTACCGCCATGGCTGCAGCCCCGAAGAACTGCAGGAACGCTACAAGAAGGTGAAGTAGCCGCGAGACGCGCATTCCATCCAGCCGCGACGCAAAAAGGCCGATGCGGCACCCGCATCGGCCCTAAGATCTGCCTTGAAAGGCACTGAATCGGCGTCTTCGCCATTCGGCGGCGCGAGCAGCACGGCGAACCCTAGCCCTTCGGCTTTTCGGGATCGCTTCGCTTATCGAACCTTCGCTTCGCCCTGTTCAGAATCGCATGCGCGGCATCGGGCCCCTCATCGATACCCAGAAGCGCCGGCAGCACATGGCGTACCCCGTCGAATCCCAAGCGCTTGAACTGCCCGGCGCACGACGCGCAATACACGAACAAGGGAGCATCCCCAGCTGACGCCGCAACCCCGCGGCCGCACTTCGCAGCAAGCTTCGGACCCTTGGAAAAGATATCGGGACGCAAGCCGCAGCAGCCTTTAGCCAGGGTATCCAAGCCCCGCAAGTCGAATGCAGAGCGCATCTGCCGTTCGATCAGGCGCTCCTTCCTGTCGGGGCAGGGAACGAAGAGCACTCCGCTTCCCAAGACGGCATCCTTGGATACGCCCAGTTCCTCGAGCAGCTGGTAGGTGGAAATCACCTCCACATCCAAATGCTCGCGTAGATAGTAGAAGCAATTAGGGCACATGCAGGCGACGCGCTTGCATCCGCAGCGCGCAAGCCGCTTCGCAACGGAATCGAGCACGCGCCTCGCATCTGTGCCGCTCTTATGCGATTGCAGGGAAATCCCACAACAGTCATAGGCGATGCCGATGCCGTTCTGGCTGCAGATATCCGCAAGCCTATCCATCGCCTGGGGAAACTGCGAAGGAAATGCGCAGCCTGGGAAAAGAATGGTTTCGCACTGCGTCTTAGGATAGCGCTTAAAGGGATAATGGGCCTTTTCCAGCCTATCAAGGGAAAAACCGCCACTCATTTCTCGATACCCGCCTTCCTTTTCAAAACGAACGCCACGCCCATGGTCAAAGCCAACAGCACTGCCGCCACCACCAGGCAGATCGTGCGCTGCTCGGGGCTGACAACACCGGCCGACGCGATGGTGTATACCGCCGTACCCGGCAGGATGAACAGAGCGGAGAACAGGGAGTACCGGGAAAACCTCATACCGGTGATTCCATAAGCGAAATTCTGCAAGTTGAAGGGGAAGATGGGTACGAGCCTGGTAATCGCCAGAAGATAGACATCGCTTTTCCCGATCGATTCGAAGAGCAGCTTGTTGAGCGCCTTGCTCTTCTGCAGCTTGGGCTTGATGGCATCCTGCAGGAAATA
>JBJEKU010000105.1:0-32227 GCA_051878795.1 Eggerthellaceae bacterium | reverse complement strand
TACCGCGAGAGCCCCTTCTCGTCCTTGGATCGAAGGACGAGAAGGGGCTTTTTCATTTTCAGAAAGGAAGGCAGATGGCAATCGTTGATGAACTGAACGCCCTGCAGGTGGAAACGCTCGCCGCCATCGAGGCTGCGCAGGATACCGCAGCGCTCGAGCAGGTTCGCGTTGCCGTAACTGGCAAGTCCGGCACGCTGACCGGCTACCTGCGCTCCATGGGCCAGGTGCCCAAGGAAGAGCGCGCTGAAGTGGGCAAGACCGTGAATATGGTACGCAATGTGGTGGAAACGGCACTCGAGCAGAAGAAAGCGGAACTGGGCCGCGCCGAATTGGAAGCCCGTATGGAAGCGGGTGCGGTCGATATCACCCTTCCCGGCCGCAGCCAGCAGATGGGCACCCGTCATCTGATCAGCCGTATCACCGACGAGATCGCCCAGATCTTCATCGGCTTGGGCTATGTGATCGAAACCGGTACGGAAGTAGAAACCGACTACTACAACTTCGAGGCGCTCAATACCCCGGCGGACCATCCCGCACGTGGTATGCAGGACACCTTCTACGTGGTCGACCGTTCCGGAGATGTGGCTGCCGTGCGTGGCGAATCCGATGTGCTTCTGCGCACCCAGACCTCTGGCGTTCAGGCCCATGTGATGGAGCGTCAGGAGCCCCCTATCTACATGATCGCCCCCGGCAAGGTGTACCGTCGCGACGTAGCGGACCCCAGCCACCTGCCCCAGTTCAATCAGATCGAGGGCCTGGTCGTCGATAAGGGAATCACCTTCGGCGACCTGAAGGGCACCCTCGACTACGTGTGCAAGGCTATCTTCGGCCCCGATCGCAAGACCCGCTTCCGCCCCCACTTCTTCCCTTTTACCGAGCCTTCCGCCGAAGCGGATGTGAGCTGCGGCGTCTGCGGCGGAACCGGCCACCTGCATAATGGCGAGCGCTGCCGCATGTGCAAGGGAACCGGTTGGATCGAGATCCTGGGCTGCGGCATGGTCGATCCCAATGTCTTCGCCTATGCCGGCATCGACCCCGAGGTCTATTCCGGCTTCGCCTTCGGCTTGGGCGTCGAGCGTATCGCATGCCTGAAATATAACGTGCCCGACCTTCGCATGCTGCTCGAGGGCGACATGCGTTTCCTGCGCCAGTTCTAGGAGGTGCCACTGTGAAAGTATCTTGCAAATGGCTGAGCGAATACGTAGAGGTTCCCTCCGATACGCAGGCGTTCTGCGACAAGCTGGACCTGACCGGTACCGGCGTTGAAGGCGTCGACGAATCAGGTGCCGCATTCAGCGGCGTCGTCGTCGGTCAGGTGGTGAGCAAGGAAGCCCATCCGGATTCCGATCACCTGTGGTGCACGCTCATCGATGTGGCCGACCGCAACGTCGATGCGCAGGGAAATCCCGAATCCTTGAAGATCGTTTGCGGTGCGCAGAATTTCGAGCAGGGAGACAAGATCCCCGTCGCCATGGTGGGCGCGGTCCTTCCCGGCGACTTTAAGATCAAGAAAGGCAAGCTGCGCGGCCAGGTTTCCATGGGCATGAACTGCTCTTCCAAGGAATTGGGCTTGGGCGACAACGGCGTCGACGGCCTGATGATCCTGCCCGAGGATGCTCCGGTGGGTATGGACTTCGCCCAGTACTGGGGCATCTCCGATCGCATCCTCGACCTGGAGATCACCCCCAACCGCCCCGACTGCCTTTCCATGGAGGGCATGGCCCGCGAGGTCGGTGCCATGTACCGCGTGCCCGTCGCCGATGTGACCGCCGGTGTCGAGCTGGTGGAAGACGATCAGCCTGCGAGCGACCTGTGCACCGTGCAGATCGCCGACCCCGAGCTCTGTCCGCGCTATACCGCACGCGTCATCCGCAATGTCAAGGTGGGTCCCAGCCCCGAATGGCTGGCGGAGCGCATTTCCGCTGCTGGCGCGCGTCCCATCAACAATGTCGTCGACATCACCAACTACGTGCTGTTCCTGCTGGGCCAGCCCCTGCATGCCTTCGACTACGACAAACTGGATAAGGACGACCAGGGCCGTGCCAACATCATCGTCCGTGCTGCAGAGCAGGGCGAGAAGTTCACCACCTTGGATGGGGAAGAACGCGAGCTGATCTCCGACATGACCGTCATCGCCACACCCGAGCGCGCCATTGCCTTGGCGGGCGTCATGGGCGGTTTGGAGACCGAAGTCACCGACGATACCGTGAACATCCTGCTCGAGGCGGCCACCTTCAGCCCGTCCCATACCAGCCGTACCAGCCGTAACCTCGGTTTGATCAGCGAGTCCTCCATCCGCTACGAGCGCAAGGTCGATGCCGAGCGCATCGAGCGCAATGAGGATTTCGCGGCTGCCCTGATTGCGCAGCTCGCAGGCGGCACCGTGTGCAAGGGTGCGGTCGACGAATGGCCTGTTCGCGAGCAGGCAATCCAGCTGAAGTTCCGCCATCAGCGTTTCTGCGCCATGATGGGTGCCGATATCGCACGGAGCGAAGCCGAGGATATCCTGACCCGTCTGGGTTGCACCGTTTCCGACGCGGGCGATGACGTGCTCGATATCGTGGTTCCCAGCTTCCGTCCCGACCTGGAACGCGAAATCGACCTGTATGAGGAAGTGCTTCGCCTGTACGGCATGGAGAAGATCCCCTCGACCTTGCCTGGTGGCCGCGACCGCGTGGGCCGTTACAGCGAAGCGCAGCAGGTTGTGGCGAAGCTGCATGACACCCTGCGTGCCTGCGGCCTGAACGAGACCATGACCTACGCGCTGGCGAATCCCGAGGATCTGAAGATGCTGCGCATGGACGGCTGCGTCTCCGGCGAGGCCGTTGAGCTGATCAATCCCACGAACGCCGACCAGTCCGTCATGCGCCAGAGCCTGATTCCCGGCCTTCTACATAGTGTCGCCCATAATCAGAACCACGGAGTGGAGAATATCCAGCTGTACGAGACCGGCGCCGTGTTCGCAGCTGCCGAAGGACGCAAGCAGCCCAAGGAACGCAAGATGATCGCGGGCGTCCTGGCGGGTGCCATGCGCTCCTCAGGCTGGAATGTCTCTCCTGTGCCCTTCGATTTCTTCGACGGTAAGGGAGTGCTGGAAAGCATCGCCCGCGAACTTGCCCTGCCCAAGGTGCAGTTCAGGAAGATCGAGGCGCAGGATGCCCCCTTCCTGCAGCCCGGACGCGCTGCCCAGATGATGGCGGCGGGCGCCGTGATCGGCTGGGTTGGCGAGATCCATCCCCTCGCGGTGGATGCCTTCGAGGCGAACGCCCCCGTTGTGGCCTTCGAGTTGGATGTGAATGCGTTGGTGAAGGCATCCCGTCTTGCCCGCGATTACGAGCAGGTTCCCGAATTCCCGCCCGTGAACGTGGACGTGGCATTCGTGGTCGATGAGGATGTGACCAACGAGCGCCTGGTGCAGTGCATGGGCTCTGCTGGCGGCAAGCTGCTTGCAAGCGTGCGGTTGTTCGATGTCTATCGCAGCGAAGAGCGCCTAGGTGCAGGCAAGAAGTCCATGGCGTATGCCCTCGAATACCGTGCTGCCGACCGTACCCTCACCGGCGAGGAGGTCGAGAAGGCCCATGCTCGTTTGGTGACCAAGGTCAGCAAGGCGACCGGTGCCGAGGTTCGCGGCTAAGCGCTTCCTGAAAACTAACTGAAACGCCTGGTAGATACGCAATCATGATCCCGTCGCTTGCTATTCTGAGGTGGCGGGATCTTGTATTCGACACTCAGTAAGTTACAAATACGTTAAGCAGAGGAAATGAGACGAACTCGGAGCGCATAATATGCAATCGAGCGAATCGATGAAGGAAAAGGAGGTTGAGAACATGCTTTTGACCGGCTCGCAAATTCTCTTCGAGTGTTTGCGCGAACAAGAGGTCGACACGATTTTCGGGTATCCAGGTGGAACGATTCTGAACATTTACGATGCGATGATCGATTACCCGGAAATCACCCATTATCTGACGAGCCACGAGCAGGGCGCTGCCCATGCGGCGGACGGCTATGCGAGGTCTACGGGCAAGGTCGGTGTGTGCTTCGCAACATCCGGTCCCGGTTGCGCCAATCTGGTTACGGGCATCGCAACCGCTTACATGGATTCTTCTCCCGTGGTTTTCATCACGGCTAATGTGGCGGAAAACCTGCTTGGAAAGGATACGTTCCAGGAAGTCGACATCACCGGCATCACCATGCCCATCACGAAGTGGAACTACATGGTCCGTTCCGCCGATGAGCTTGCAGATGTGGTGCGCGAGGCCTTTGCCATCGCCCGAAGCGGCCGCCCCGGTCCCGTGATGATCGACATCACCAAGAATGCAACTGCCGAGAAGGCCGAATTCGAGAGTTTGCCTCGCGAGTTGCATCATACCCAGGGTCGTTTGAAGCGCCTGCTGGAACGCCGTGCGAACGAATCCGACTTGAAGCCTGCAGAACCTGTCATGGAAGACATCGAAACCGCGGTCCAGATGATCAAGGAAGCCGAGCGTCCCATGATCATCTGCGGTGGTGGTGTCGTGCGTGGTCGCGCGGATAGGGAATTCAAGGAGTTTGCCGAGCTGGTAGACGCTCCCGTTGCCATCACCCTCATGGGCGCCGGTGGTTTCCGCGGTAGGAACCCGCTTACCACCGGCATGATCGGCATGCATGGCAGCCAGGCATCCAACCATGCGGTTGACGGTTGCGACCTGCTCATCGCGGTAGGCTGCCGTTTTTCCGATCGCGTTGCCCTGAATCCCGAAACCTTTGCGGCACAGGCGAAGATCATTCAGATCGACATCGATCGTTCCGAAATCAACAAGAATGTCATCGTCGACCATCATGTCATCGGCGACGCCGGTCAGGTGCTCTCGCTTTTGGTGGAACGCTTGGAGCAGATGGATCACTCCGACTGGAAGGAAGAGGTATTCAAATATCCCACGGAGACCGAATACCCTGAATCCGACAAGGCGCTTACTCCTAGCCAGATCACCGAATCCATCGCACGTATCTGCCCTCAGGACACCATGGTGGCAACCGATGTCGGCCAGCATCAGATGTGGGTTGCGCAGCATTTCCATTACGACTATCCCGGACAGCTCATTACTTCGGGCGGCTTCGGCACCATGGGCTTCGGCCTGGGTGCGGCAATCGGCGCTAAGGTGGGCAATCCCGATAAAACGGTCGTGCATATCACCGGTGACGGCTGCTTCCGCATGAACGGCAACGAGCTTGCCGTGGTACAGGCGTACGACATCCCCATCATCACCATTATCTTCAACAACAGCGTTCTGGGCATGGTGCGCCAGTGGCAGACGCTCATCTACCACGAGCGCTACAGCCAGACCACCCTGGACCGTTCCCCTGATTTCGTGAAGTACGCAGAGGCCTTCGGCTTGAAGGGCCGCCGCTGCACCAATCAGGAGGAATTCGAAGAGGCGCTGCAAGAAGCGCTGGAATGCGGGCACGGCTACGTCATCGATTGCGCAATCGATATCGACGAGAAGGTCAGGCCCATGGTTGCTGGCGGCAACGACATCACGTCGTTCCTGTTGTGCTAAGGAGGCGATTCCAATGGCAGAAGATGCAAAGCGACATTCCCTGTCCGTCCTGGTCGACAACGAATCAGGTGTGCTCTCCCAGGTATCGCGCATGTTTTCCCGCAAGGGTTACAACATCGAGTCCCTGGCAGTAGGCACCACCGACGATCCCACTGTCAGCCGCATGACCATCGAGGTCGTTGCAGATGACAGGCATATCGAGCTGCTCTCGAACCAGCTGAGCAAGCTGATCTTCGTGCACTCGGTGAAGATCCTGAGCCCTGAGAAGTCCATCCGCCGCGAGCTGGTCCTGCTCAAGGTGCGGGCGGACAGGCCGGAGGTATGCGACAGGGTCATCCAGATTGCGAACATTTTCCGCGCGAGCATCATCGATGTCTCGCAGACCTCGCTCACCCTCGCCATCATCGGCGAGGAAAGCAAGACCGATGCCATCGTGGAGCTGGTGAAGGACTTCGGGGTCCTGGAGCTGGTCCGCACCGGCATGGTCGCCATCGAGCGCGGCATGAATACGATTACGGAAGCCACGAAAGAGAAAGGCGAATTCGACTATGGCAAAAATGTACTATGAGAACGACTGCGATCTCGCAGCCCTGGATGGCAAGAAGGTCGCCATCATCGGTTACGGTTCCCAGGGCCATGCCCATGCGATGAACCTGAAGGATTCCGGTGTCGACGTGGTTGTCGGCCTGCGTGCGGGTTCCAAGAACATCGCTGCTGCCGAAGCTGCCGGCCTTGCGGTCATGACCGTCGAAGAGGCAACCAAGGCTGCCGACATCGTCATGATCCTGATCAACGACGAGGTCGTTCCCGCCGTATTCCGCGAGAGCATCCTTCCCAACCTGGAGCCCGGTAACGCAGTTGCCTTCGCCCACGGCTTCAACGTCCGCTACAAGCTGATCCAGGTTCCCGAAGGCGTCGACCTGTTCATGGCAGCTCCCAAGGGCCCTGGCCACACCGTTCGTTCCCAGTACGTCGCCGGCAAGGGCGTGCCCTGCCTGGTTGCATTCGAGCAGGATGCTACCGGTAACTGCAGGGATATCGCGCTTGCCTACATCGCCGGTATCGGCGGTGCCCGCGCTGGCATCATGGAAACCACTATGTACGAAGAAACCGAAACCGACCTGTTCGGCGAGCAGGCAGTTCTGTGCGGCGGCGTTGTCGACCTGATGCGTTGCGGCTTCGAGGTTCTGGTCGAGGCAGGCTATCAGCCCGAGAACGCATACTTCGAGTGCGTCCATGAGATGAAGCTCATCATCGACCTGGTCATCAAGGGCGGCATCGGCGCCATGAACTACTCCATTTCCGATACCGCGGAATTCGGCGAGTACGTATCCGGCCCTCGCGTCATCCCCCACGAGGAAACCAAGGCCCGCATGCGCGAGGTTCTGACCGACATCCAGGACGGCACCTTCGCAGGCCGTTGGATTGCCGAGAACAAGAACGGCCGCACCTTCTTCAATTCCAAGCGCGATCATCTGGCAAAGCATCAGATGGAAATCGTCGGCGCCCAGCTGCGTGAGAACATGCTGTGGAAGAACGACACCGACCTGGACAGCGCTTCCAACTAGTCGAACGCTCAGAAAAGGTCATTGTGCAGGGGCAGGCTTCCGCGTGGGCTTTGCCCCTGCTTTCTTGATGCGGCTTTGCGTTGGCAAGGTTGCTTTTTACACAGAGAGAAATTGATCGGAGGTTTTCCGCCAATGAAATCGGATAACGCCAAGAAGGGCATCGGCCGTGCACCCAATCGCAGCCTCATGTATGCCCTGGGTTTGACCGAAGAAGAGATGTCGCGCCCCCTGATCGGCGTGGTGTGCTCGTATAACGAAATCGTTCCCGGTCATATGGACTTGGATAAGATCGCCGAGGCGGTTAAAGCGGGCGTGCGCGCTGCCGGCGGCACGCCCATCGAGTTCCCTGCCATCGCCGTGTGCGACGGCATCGCCATGGGTCACATCGGCATGAAGTATTCCCTGGTCACCCGCGACCTGATTGCCGACTCCACCGAAGCCATGGCAGTGGCGCATCAGTTCGACGGCCTGGTCATGATTCCCAACTGCGACAAGAACGTGCCCGGCCTGCTCATGGCGGCTGCCCGTGTGAATGTACCCACCATCTTCGTATCCGGCGGCCCCATGCTGGCTGGTCGCCTGCGCAACGGCGAGCGAACTTGCCTGTCCCATATGTTCGAGGCAGTCGGTTCGTACTATGCGGGCACCTTGGATGAGGATGGCGTGCGCGAGTACGAAGAGCATGCCTGCCCCTCCTGCGGATCCTGCTCCGGTATGTACACCGCCAACTCCATGAACTGCCTGACCGAGGCGATTGGCATGGGCCTGCCCGGTAACGGCACCATCCCGGCCCCGCTTTCGGCACGTCGCCGCTTGGCGAAGGAAGCGGGCTTCAAGATCATGGAGCTGGTGGAAAAGGACATCCGTCCTTCGCAGATCCTTACTCCTGCCGCCTTCCGCAATGCCGAAACCGTGGACATGGCGCTGGGATGCTCCACCAATACCATGCTGCATCTGCCGGCAATCGCCCATGAAGCCGGCGTGGAAATCGACCTCAACCGTGTGAACCAGATCTCCCAGAACACGCCCAACTTGTGCCATCTTGCACCTGCGGGCAATACTTACATGGAAGACCTGGACCGTGCGGGTGGCGTGTATGCGGTCATGGCCGAGCTCGCAAAGCGCGACCTGCTCGATTTGGATGTGATGACGGTCACTGGTAAGACCATGCGCGAGAATCTGGAGGGCGTACGCAACCTGGATCCTCAGACCATCCGTCCTATCGATGATCCCTATATGGAAGAGGGCGGTATTGCGGTGCTGTACGGCAATCTGGCGAAGGATGGCTGTGTGGTCAAGCAGAGCGCGGTCGATCCCGCGATGCTCAAGCATAGCGGTCCTGCACGCGTTTTCGATTCCGAAGAAGAGGCGATCGAGGCAATCTACGCCAAGCAGATCAACCCCGGCGATGTGGTGGTCATCCGCTATGAGGGCCCCAAGGGCGGTCCCGGCATGCGCGAGATGCTCAATCCCACGTCTGCTATCGCGGGCATGGGCCTGGGTGCCGAAGTGGCGCTGGTTACCGACGGCCGCTTTAGCGGAGCGACCCGCGGTGCGGCTATCGGTCACGTCAGCCCCGAGGCGGCTGCCGGTGGCGTGATCGGTCTGGTCGAAGAGGGGGACATCATCACGGTGGACATCCCTAACCGTTCGATCACGCTTGAGGTGCCTGACGACGAGTTGTCACGCCGTCGTGATGTTTGGGTTTGCCTCGAACCGAAGGTGAAGACCGGCTATCTGGCGCGTTACGCCAAGCTGGTATCCTCCGCCGACAAGGGAGCGATCCTGCAGGCATAAGAATCTTTTAAGGCTCTTTGGCACGGGTTGATGCTGCAGCCCGTGCCTTTTGTCTTCTGTAATCTTTCCGTTGTCTTTCGGATGCTGCTTGATTCCTATAATGGGGAAATCGTGCTTCTTGGGAAAGGGATGAGGCGATGATTGAGCTTAAGGACATCCGAAAGTCGTTCAAGGTGGCGGATTTCGAGCAGGTTGCGCTCGATGGCGTATCGCTTGCATTCCGTGATAACGAATTCGTCGCAGTGCTGGGCCCCAGCGGCTCCGGCAAAACCACCTTGCTCAATATCCTGGGTGGTTTGGATCACGCTGATTCCGGAGATATCGTGATCAATGGCGTCTCAACCAGCAAGTACAAAGATGCCGACTGGGACACCTACCGCAATCATCGTATCGGCTTCATCTTCCAGAGTTACAACCTCATCCCGCATCAGACCATCCTCGCCAACGTGGAGTTGGCGCTCACCCTTTCCGGTGTTGACTCCGACGAACGGAAGGCGCGCGCGACCGAGGCGCTCGAGCGCGTCGGCTTGGGCGACCACGTGGACAAGAAGCCCAGCCAGCTTTCCGGTGGTCAGATGCAGCGTGTTGCCATCGCCCGCGCACTCATCAACGACCCCGATATCGTCCTTGCGGACGAGCCCACAGGCGCCCTCGACACCGAAACCGGCATCCAAGTGATGGACCTTCTTTCGGAAATCGCCCAGGATCGCCTGGTCATCATGGTCACCCACAACCCGGAACTTGCCGAGCGCTATGCCAATCGCATCGTCCGCTTGGCCGACGGAAACATCACAGGTGACACCAATCCGCTCTCCGATGCCGAATCGGTACTTCTTTCCGAAGAGGGGTGCTCGGAGTTTGCTGACGCCGATGGAGAAGGTTCTGAAGCAGAGGCGGGTGCGGGAGTCGGCGGTCGCGTCTTCACGGACGAAGAGGTACAGGCCGAATTGGACCGTGATGCCTCGAAGGGCAAGAAGAAGTATTCGTCAATGTCCTTCATGACCGCGCTTTCCCTTTCCTTCAACAACCTTATGACCAAGAAGGGCCGCACTTTCCTGACGGCGTTCGCGGGTTCGATCGGCATTATCGGCATTGCCGCCATCCTGGCGCTTTCCAATGGCGTGAGCAATTACATCGATAAGACCGAGAGCGAGGCCATGTCCTCGTTCCCCCTGACCATTTCCAAGTCGAGTTTCGACATGACCAAGCTCATGACGATGCAGGCAGGGGGCGACGAAGAATCTTCCAGCTCTACAGGGAAGGGGGATATCAAACAGGTCTCGATCATGACCGATATGTTCGCCGAAGTGAAGAACAACGACCTGTCTTCTTTCAAGGAATACATCGAAGGAGAAGGGTCGAAGATCAAGGAATATACCAGCGCCATCCAATACAACTACGACGTCGAGCCCCTAATCTTCGATTCGGATACGTCCGATGGCGTCCACAAGCTCTCGCCATCGAACCTTGACAGCATGCTCATGTCGGGGGTTGCATCCTCGTCATTTTCGGTGGGGTCCTCGAGCGTCAGTTCCTTCCAGCAGATGATCGACGACGAAGAGCTGATCGAGGAGCAAGTCGATTTGGTCGCGGGCGAATGGCCCGAGGAGTACGACGAGGCCCTGTTGGTCCTTTCCGGAGATGGGACTATCACCGACTACACCCTGTACGGTATCGGGGTCTACGACTCCGAGGCACTCGAGCCCATGTTCCGTGATGTACTTGACGGCAAAGATGCCGACATTCCCGACGACTACGTGGATTTCTCGTACGAGGATGCCTTGGGGATGATCTTCTCAGTGCTTTCTCCCAGCGAAACCTATCAGAAGAATGAGGAACAGGGGACTTGGACCGACATGTCCGATGATTCCGATTTCATGAAGGACCGCATTGCAAACGGAGTGCAGTTGAAGATTGTCGGAGTGGTGCAACCCAAAGACGGTAGCGACATGACCTTGCTTTCCGAGGGCGTTGCCTATAAGGGCGACCTGGTCAGGTATCTGAGCGATCAGGCGGAACAGTCGCAGATCGTCCAGGAGCAGATGGCGGATCCCGAAAGGGACGTATTCACCGGCAAGACTTTCGAAGAGCTGGAGAGCGAAGAGGGCAGTGCCTTCGACATGGAGAATATCTTCACCGTCGATGAGGCTGCTTTGGCGAGCGCCTTCAGCTTCGATACGAGTGCGCTTGAAGGGGTGGGCGCAGGCTTCGATGCAAGTGCCATCGATATGAGCGGCATGGGCTCCATCGATACGGGCAGTCTGGACGTGGATACCAGTGCGGTTTCTTCCATGTTCAGCAACGAGTCCATGCAGGCGATTATCGCAGGTGCACCCGAATTCACTTTGGAAGGATCGGGAACGGCGGGCGAAGGCGGCCTTACCGAAGAGCAGCAGCAGGCTATCGCCGATGCGAATGCCCAGCTTGCAGGCGGGTTCTCTGCCTATCTGGCAGGTTTGGATCCCAGCATCCTGATGGATCCCAGCACCGATTTCAATTCGCTGTATCAGGATTACATGGCAAGCGGCGGCCAGGCGATTATCGATCAGCTGGGTTCCGAATTGCAGGCGGGGACCCAGGAAATGGTTGAGTCTGCCATGCAGAATTACCTGGCCAACCAGTTTGCGCCGTATCTTTCCGCATCGTTGAGCGCGATGATGGAACAGGCGGCAGCTGCGATGGCCAACCAGATGGCTGAAGCCATGACCACCCAGATCGCCGCCATGACCGACTCTCTGGGATCGACCTTGCAAAGCGCCATCTCAGGCCAGCTGCAGAGCAGCATGGAAGGCCTTTCCAGCGCGATGAGTAACGGCTTCAGCTTCGATGCGGATGCATTTGCCAATGCGATCCAATTCAATATGACTGAAGAGGATCTTTCCTCGCTTATCACCAACTATATGAACGCCGAAGAACTTACCTACGAGAAGAACCTTTCCAAGCTGGGTTATGCCGACGAATCCAACCCCTCTTCCATCGCCTTGTATCCCACCGACTTCGTCGCAAAGGATCAGGTGGTGGAATGCATCGATGACTACAACGCCAAGGCAGAGGAAGCGGGCGAGAAGGAGCGGACTATCGAGTATTCCGACATTGCCGGCGTGCTTATGAGCTCGGTCAACAATATCGTCAACATGATCAGCATGGTGTTGATTGCCTTCGTGAGCATCTCCTTGGTGGTTTCCTCCATCATGATCGGTATTATCACCTATATTTCGGTGCTCGAACGAAAGAAGGAGATCGGCATCTTGCGTGCGATGGGTGCTTCCAAGCGAAATATCGCCAATGTGTTCAATGCCGAAACCATCATCGAGGGCCTGATGGCGGGTGTGTTCGCGATTGCCGTGGTGATGCTGGTTTCCGTCCCGGTGAATGCAATCGTTGCGAATTCCTTCGATGTCCAGGGTATCCTTTCCCTTCCCTGGAGCAGCGCAATCATCCTTATCTGCATCAGCGTGGTGCTCACCTTCGTTGCGGGCCTTATTCCGTCAACGGCGGCATCCCGTCGCGACCCGGTCGAGGCTTTGCGCAGCGAATAAGGTTTCGACACCGCTGAAGGAGGTTGCGGGGA
The DNA here is from genome assembly GCA_051878795.1 of Eggerthellaceae bacterium. Lineage (GTDB taxonomy): Bacteria > Actinomycetota > Coriobacteriia > Coriobacteriales > Eggerthellaceae > W1P20-047. The sequence goes on along the minus strand of JBJEKU010000105.1, from coordinate 19,754 downwards.
ATTGTTCGATTGCGTGTATTACGTGGCATATGGGAGCAACTTGAACATCGCCCAGATGGATGAGCGTTGTTTTGGGGCGCAGCCGGTCTGCACGGCTAAGTTGGAAGATTACGAGCTGGCGTTCCGCAACTCCAGGACCAACTGCTTCCTTTCGGTCGACCCCAAGCAGGGTTCGAGTGTGGACGTGGTGGTATGGAAGATTAGCCGGGAAGACGAAAAGGAGCTCGACCGCAGGGAAGGCTACCCCAGGTGCTATCAGAAGAAGGACCAGGAAGTGGCTGTAACGGGCGAAGAAGGGGCTAAGACCGTGACGGGGGTAATGTACTACCTTCCCCAGGACCGTCAGATGGGTCCTTGCTCTGAAGCATATCTGAACCGAGTCCTTGCGGGTTACGAGCACTTCGGCTTCGACCCCGCCCCGCTGTACGAGGCGTATGATCGCGCCTGCGCGGCTGCGTGATATCGAACCGGGAGAATCGAAGAGGGCATGACGAAGGGGCCGTTTGGGCCCCTTCGAGGTTTCGGCTTCATTGCCGACAGTGTTGGCCGAAGCGGCGGCTCCTCGGGGACCTACGCTTCGGGCTTCTTGTCCAGGGCTTCGATCAGGGTGATCTCGAAGTTCAGGTCCTTGCCTGCCATCTCGTTATTCAGGTCGAATTTTATGACGTCTTCGGCGATTTCTGCGATACGCGCGGGGATGGGGGTTCCGTTCGCGTCCTGCAGGTACAGGGTCTGGCCCACAGAAAGCCAATCGACGTTGGGAACCTGGCCCTTGGGGATGTTCACGATCAGGTTCTCATCGCGTTCGCCGTAAGCTTCGGCGCAGGGGATATGCACCTTCTTGGTCTCGCCGACTTCCATCTCGCGTACTGCACGGTCGAAGCCGGGAATCATCTGGCCTGCCATGCAGATGAACTCCAGGGGAGTGCCGCCGTGTGCTTCGGTGGAGTCGAAAACCTCGCCGTTATCGAAGGTGCCAACGTAGCTGACCCTTACGAACTTTCCTTCGTTGTTCATTGCATTCCTTTCTTAGAGCCCTGTTTGGGGCCGTTTATGCAGCTTTATGAAGTCTAGAGCAAAACCTAATGCGCCAGGCGAGATTTCCCTATTTCCCCATTCGGCTTACAGTCCTGCGAGCCGCGACGGCAGATCGCGTACCGAATGCAGGGTGATGCGGAAGTTCAGGCCCTGTGCTACCGAACCGTGGTTCGCATCGAAGACCGCTTCGTTCCCATCCAACGAAACCAGCCGTGCCGGGTATTCGGTCCCCTCGGCGTCTTGCAGGTGCACGATGTCCCCCGGCTTCAGTCCGCTTGCGTTCGGGACCTTGTCCCTCTCAATCGAAAACAGCCGCTTTTCGGTCCATTCCTGGAAGGCGTCTTCGGGGGAGACGCGAATATATTCGGTTTGCCCTGGTTCCATATGCCTGACCGTATCGATGAATTCGGGGAGCATCATGCCGTCGACGCAGGGGAAGGTGATGGGAGCGTCCGGGGTGGCCTGAGCGAACAGCCAGCCGTCATCGAGCTTGGCCGTGTAGCTGACCGTGACCAGTTTCCCGCTGTTATCATACATGGGCCCTCCTCCGCTTTCGTCTTTTCGCATCTGATGCACTGTGCTTTGCTGTATATGTTTGATGGCGTTTCGCCCATGCTATCCCATCTTGTGCAACAATTTGCCTTCAGTTCTTGAAGAGGGAAGTTGCCCTCGCCTCCATGGCGAAGGAAGCGTTGGAAAAGGTGATTCCCGACGCACCGAAACATGTAGAAGGTGAATATGTTCATTAACAAGCGTACCGCCCTGCTGCTTGTGGCGGATGTTGCGGCAACCTATCTTGCGTATTTCCTATCCTCGCTGCTCACCAATGTGCTCGATGAGGTTTTCACGTCCCACGAGATCTACTTCGTCATCGGCGTGCTGGCGCTGATCAACATCATGGTCTTGGCGCTGTTCCGCCTGTACAACAACCTTTGGGAATACGCTTCCATCGACGAAGCGGTGCAGATCATGCTCGCCCTCATGCTTTCCACCCTGGGAGGGGCGGTAGTGCTGTGGGCGATAGGCGACAGGCTTCCCATCAGGGTGTCTTTCGCGGCATGGCTGATGCTCACCCTGTTCTGCGGCGGCGTGCGTGCCCTCTTCCGCGTCATGCCCCTTCAGATGCGCAAGTTCGCGGCCCCCGCCATCAACCAGCCGCGCCCCCGCTCCCTTATCGTGGGCGCGGGCGAAACCGGGTCCTTGGTAATCAACCGCATGCTGTCGAAGGACCCCCTCATGCCCGGCATCCCTGTGATCGCGGTCGATGACAACCGGGAAAAGCGCGGGCAGCGCATCCACGGCGTCAAGGTGGAAGGCACCAGCGCGGATATCGAGAAGCTGGTCGACGCCTATGGCATCGAGCAGATCGTCGTTGCCATTCCCTCGGCAACCTTGAACGACCGCAAGCGCATCTACGACATCTGCACCCGCACCGATTGCAGGCTACGCACCCTGCCCAACGTGCGCGAGTTGCGCGTGGATGAGCTGGATGATGTGGCCTTGCGCGATGTCGATGTTGCCGATTTGCTGGGTCGCGATGAGGTGATGCTGAACACGCGTTCCGTTTCCGGCTATATCACGGGTAAGACCGTCTTGGTCACAGGCGGTGGCGGCTCGATCGGCTCCGAGCTGTGCAGGCAGGTCTGCACGGTTGCACCCGAGCGCGTGATTATCTTCGATGTTTACGAAAACGACGCCTACATGCTTCGGAACGAATTGCAGTCCGAGTATTTCGATATCGATATCGTCATCGAGATCGGCAGCGTATGCGACGAATCCAGGTTGCGCGATGTTTTCCAGAAACACCATCCCAGCGTCGTCTTCCATGCTGCGGCCCATAAGCATGTGCCGCTTATGGAAGCCTGCCCGCGCGAAGCGGTGCACAATAACGTTTTCGGTACCCTCAATACCGTCCGCGTCGCCGATGAATTCGGCGTGAATCGCTTCATCTTCATCTCCACCGACAAGGCGGTCAATCCCACCAGCGTGATGGGAGCGACCAAGCGCATGGGCGAGATGGTGATGCAGTACTATGCGGCCCACAGCCAGACGGTGTTCTCCGCGGTACGCTTCGGCAATGTGCTGGGAAGCAACGGCAGCGTGATCCCCTTGTTCAAGCGCCAGATTGCGGCGGGTGGACCCGTCACCGTGACTCATCCGGACATCGAGCGTTTCTTCATGACCATTCCCGAAGCGGCGCGCTTGGTCATCCAGGCGGGCGGCATGGCGAAGGGCGGTGAGATCTTCATCCTCGATATGGGGGAGCCGGTGAAGATCGTCGACTTGGCGAAGGGCTTGATCCAGCTTTCCGGCTTGACTTTGGACCAGGACATCAAAATCGTGTTCACGGGCCTTCGCGAGGGTGAAAAGCTCTACGAGGAGCTCCTCATGAGCGAGGAGACCACGGTCCCCACGCATCATCGGTCCATCATGATCTCGAAGGGCAGGGAAGTGAGCTTCGAGAATATCGAATCGAAGCTCTCGGATTTGAGGGGGGCGCTCGAAGGAACCGACGAGCAGGCGATTCGCATGCTTGAAGAAGCCGTTCCCACCTATCATTACACGCCGAACCGTTAGCGACGCAGCGATTGGAACGGCTTTTGCAGGAACCGCTCAGAGGTGTATCTGGGCGGTTCCTTTTGCTTTCGAAGGCCATTTTATCGAGAAAACCTGTATTCCGTTTACTATCGTTCAATAAAGTGGTAGGTTTCAAACTGCATAAAATGCAAAAAAGATTCGTAAAAATGAATATTTTGTCAAAGGAGGTTAAATGGGCTATCGAGTTGGTGTGGTTGGTGCTGCGGGTTTCGCCGGCGTGGAGCTCGTTCGCCGCATCATCGAGCACCCTTCCTTCGAGCTGTCCGTCATCACCAGCGATGCCGATGCCGGCATCCTGCTTGCGGACATGTATCCCGCTTTCGCGGGAATCAGCGATCTTCGCTTTTCCAAGCACAGCACCCCTGAACTGAAGGAGTGCGACCTCGCATTCCTGGCGGTGCCCCACACTGCGGCGCTCGCCCAGGCTCCCGCCCTTCTGGCGGCGGGTGTGACGGTGGTGGATCTTTCCGCCGATTACCGCCTGAAGGATCCTGCGGTGTACGAGCAGTGGTATGGGACCGTGCATACTTCCCCCGAGCTTTTGGAAACCTGCGCCTTCGGCTTGCCCGAGATCACGCGCGACGAGCTCGACCGCGTTGCAGCCGACCATGCGCGCGGCGAAGCGGTTCTGGTTGCCTGCGCGGGTTGCTATCCCACGGCAACATCCCTTGCCGCCTTCCCCGCGGTGAACGCGGGCATGGTTGCGGGTACGGTGAATGTGCAGGCGATTTCCGGCGTGACCGGCGCCGGCAAGAAGCCCGGTCCCCGCACCCATTTCTGCAACGCGAACGAGAATGCCGAGGCGTACGGCGTCGGTAAGCATCGCCATACCCCCGAAATCGAGCAGATCCTGGGCCTTCCCGGCAGGGTGCTGTTCATCCCGCACCTGGTTCCCATGAACCGCGGGCTGCTTTCCACCGTCACCATGCAGCTGACCGATGAGGCGGCGGATGGTTTCGATCTGGAAGAAACCCATGCCCTGTATCGGGACTTCTACGCGTCGAGCCCCTTCGTTACGGTGCTGCCCTTGGGGCAGATGCCCAAGACGGCAAGCGTTGCCGGATCCAATCGCGTCCAGGTGGGCCTTGCGTATCATCCCGCCACGCGAACCCTGGTTGCGGTCGGTGCGATCGACAACCTGGGCAAAGGTGCCGCCGATCAAGCGGTCCAGTGCGCCAACATCGTCTTCGGCTTGCCCGAAGATCAGGGCCTGGCAAGCATGGCCCTTCCCATCTAATCGAAAGGATCCCCAATGGCGAATAAGAGAATCGAACCCTTGCGCCTATCCCAGGCGATCGGGCCCGAAGTTGCCCAGGGAATCGAGCTTGACTTCATCGAAGATGGTGCGATCACCTGCGCGAAGGGCTTTACCGCTGGCGGAATCCATGCGGGCTTCCGCAAGGATCCGCGCAGGCTCGACATGGCCCTGGTCGTGGCAGACGAGCTATGCGCAGCAGCGGGCGTTTTCACCACCAATGTGTTCTGCGCCGCTCCCGTTATCGTCAGCCGCGAGCATCTGAACGGCACCGGTGCGGGAACCGCCCGTGCGATCGTGGTGAATTCCGGTATCGCAAATGCAGCGACGGGCGATACCGGCCTTGCAAAGGCGAGGGAAACCGCCGATATCGTTGCGGGTTTCGTGGGCTGCGCTGCCGAAGACGTGCTGGTTGCTTCCACCGGGGTCATCGGGCAGCAGCTGGACACCAAGCCCTTCGAAAGCGGGGTCCCGGCGCTTCTGGAGGGCATTTCCGATACGGTGCAGGCCGGCCACGATGCAGCGCGTGCGATCATGACCACCGACACGGTTCCCAAGGAATGCGCCGTTTCCTACGTTAGTGCCGACCCTGCATTGGGCGGGGCGACCATCACCGTTGGCGGTATGGTGAAGGGTTCGGGCATGATCATGCCCAACATGGCGACCATGATCTCGGTTATCACCACCGACGCCCCCGTCGATTCGGAGCTCTTGCATGAAATCCTGCTTTCCTGCGCGAAGAAGAGCTTCAACAAGGTGACTGTCGACTCCGATACCTCGACCAACGATACCTGCTTCATGATGGCAAGCGGCAAGGCATGTCCTAGTGCTCGCATCGAACGCGGGAGCCGGGCGCATCGAGAGCTCGAAGCCGCAGTGATGGCGGTTTGCACCGATCTCGCCCGCAAGATCGCGACCGACGGCGAAGGTGCGACGAAGCTCGTCACGGTGAACGTTGCAGGTGCGGCTTCCGATGCAGATGCCGACCTGGCAGCACGCGCCATCGCGAATTCCCCCTTGGTGAAAACGGCTATCTTCGGCCATGACTGCAACTGGGGGCGCATCGCGGCGGCTGTAGGCAAGTCCGGGGCCCGTTTCCAGCAGACCGATTGCTCCATCGACATCATGGGCATGCCGGTTTGCCGCAAGGGCCTGAATGTGGAATTCAGCGAAGACGAGGCGCTGCGCCGTTTCGAGGATCCCGAAATCGTCATCGATGTCCAGCTTGGAGCAGGCGACGCGGCAACGACCGTGTGGACCTGCGACTTCACCCATGAATACGTAACCATCAATGGAGATTACCGATCATGAAATTTGCTAGAGATACGCGAGTAGAAGCGGAAACCTACAAGGCGGCCAAGGTTCTGGCCGAGGCCCTTCCTTGGATCAAGGGCGCGACCGGCAAGACGGTCGTTATCAAGTACGGCGGGTCGGCGATGGTCGATCCCGAGCTGCGCGCGCAGGTGATGAGCGACATCGTCCTGCTGAAGATCGTCGGCTTGAATCCCGTTATCGTCCACGGCGGCGGTAAGGCGATCAGTGCCGGATTCGAGCGCGCCGGCATTCCCGTGGAGTTCAAGAATGGTCTTCGCGTCACTTCCGATGAGGGCATGGAAGTCTGCCGCACCATCCTGGTGGGCGAGGTGAACCAGGATCTGGTCCGCGAAATCAACGAGCACGGCAACCTTGCCGTGGGTGTTTCGGGCATCGACGGCGGTACCGTCATCGCCGAGGCCATCAGTCCCGATCTGGGCCGCGTCGGCAGGGTCACCGCGATCAATCCCAACTTCATCCAGGAAGTCATCGCCGCGGATTACATCCCCGTCATCGCGGGTATCGCGCTCGGCGAGGATGGCGGCTACTACAACATCAACGCCGATACCGTTGCGGGCGATATCGCTGCGGCGATCGGTGCGCACAAGATCATATTCCTCACCGATGTGGACGGCCTGTATCAGGATTTCGAAGACAAGGACTCCCTGATCTCCAACATGACCATGGAAGAAGCCCAGGCGATCATCGACATCGGTGCGACTTCCTCGGGCATGATCCCCAAGCTGAAGAGCTGCATCACCGCGCTCGATGCGGGTGTTGAGAGGGCGCATATCATTAACGGCATCACGCCCCATTCGCTTTTGCTTGAGCTTCTGACCGATACCGGCGTCGGTACCGTGGTCCATCGGACCAAGGAACTGTACTACAGCGAGAGCACCCCGATCGGCAACTTCGCACAGAAGCTGACCGAAAACCGTTACAACCGCACCAATAGCGCACCTCATCCCAGCTATCCCGGCCCTCGAGAGTGGAGGTAGAGCCATGTCTCTTGAAGAACAGAAGGCCCTTGAGTCCGAATACGTGATGGGAACCTTCGCCCGTAAGCCCATCTGCCTGGTCGAAGGCAGGGGCATGAAGGTCGTCGACGACCAGGGGCGCGAGCTGCTTGATTTCATCGCCGGCATCGGCGTGTGCAGCTTGGGCCATTGCCATCCTGCTGTGGTACAGGCGGTTGCCGACCAGGCTTCCAAACTCATCCATGTGAGCAATTACTACTACATCGAGAAGAGGGGCGAGGTTGCCCGGATGCTTTCCGACCTGTTGAATTGGGGTCTGGAAGAGGGCGACCGCTTCACCTGGCAGTCCTTCTTCTCCAATTCCGGCGCCGAATCGAACGAATGTGCGATGAAGCTCGCCCGCCTGTACGCCCGTCGTTTCGGCAATGGCGGCACCGACATCGTCACCCTTGAGCGCAGTTTCCATGGCCGTACCATGGAAACCCTTGCGGCAACCGCGCAGCCTGCCAAGCAGGAGGCATTCCAGCCTGTTCCCGGCGGATTCCTGCATACGCCCATCAACGACTTGGATGCCCTCAAAGCCCTTTTCGATGATCCTGCAAACAATATCTGCGCCGTCATGGTGGAACCCATCCAGGGCGAAAGCGGCGTGCATCCCTGCACAGCGGAATTCCTTCAGGGTGTGCAGTGCCTCTGTCGCGAGCACGGTGCGCTCGTCATCGCAGATGAGGTGCAGACCGGCATCTACCGTACCGGTAAGCCCTTCGGCTTCCAGAATTTCGGGATCGTGCCCGATATCGTGTCTATGGCCAAGGGAATCGCCTCCGGCTTCCCCACGGGTGCGTGCGCGGCGAAGAGGGAAGTCGCCTGTGCTTTCGAAGCGGGCGATCATGGAACCACCTTCGGCGGAAGCAACCTCGCTGTCGCTGCCGCATACGCGACGCTTTCCGCTTTGGGAGAGCCCGGCACCCTCGAGCGCATCGATGCGGTAGGCGCCTACCTGCGCGATCGCCTGCGTGCCATTCCCGGCATCGAAAACGTCCGTGGCTTCGGCTTGATGGTGGGATGCGATGTGCCCCAAGTGGACGCGAACAAGGTCGTGCTCGATGCCCTCGCGGACGGATTCCTGCTCAACGCGACCGGCCCCCATACCCTGCGCTTCCTACCCCCCCTGATCTGCACCGAAACCGAGGCATCGGCTTTGGCGGATTATCTGGAAGGCGTTTTGCGGGCGTAGGCGGGATGCTGGTGCGACCAGGTTGCGGCCCATTTGCCGAACCTGATAGAAAGATATACAAAAAATGACGATTTATGTTGACTATTATGCAGTTCTGTACAAAATAAGTAATTAAATTTGCAGAAGTGCGCATAGAAGGGTACTAGCAGGAATGAAGAAGCGCGCACAGCGTCGGGATGTAATCCGCACTATCGTCCGCCAACATCAGGTTCACACCCAAAAGGAGCTTGCAGAGCTGCTCCAAGCCCAGGGTTACGACTGCACGCAGGCGACGATTTCCCGTGATATCGCCGATATCGGCCTCATGAAGACCCAAGGCGGATGCTACGTGCTGCCCGAGGATCTTCGCCTGCATCGCATGGTTTCCGAGTTGGTGGAAGATATCTACGTTGCGGGCAACCTCGTGGTCGTGAAGACTTATTCCGGCGGCGCTCCCGGTGTTGCCGGTGCGATCGATATGGCAGGCTTGCTCGGTTCGCTCGGTACCGTTGCTGGCGACAATACGATCATGATCGCCGCACGCAGTCCCGAAGATGCGCTTGCGGTGCAAGAATCGCTCAATGCCCTCCGATAACATCGTCGCTTCCAGACAGCGGGCTGTTCCGTTCGGCCCGCTGTCTGTGTTTTTGTAGCCTTTTCTGAAATCAAGCCCAGTTTGTTATAGGCTAGAACATTGACGCGAATGTGCGTAAAACGATTTCACCATTGATGGAGGTACTATGGCTTCGCGTGCTCTGAAGCATCGACATGGAACCAAGAACAAGCGCCGTTATGTGCCGTTTCTGATCGTCCTTGCGGTTTTGGCGGTATTCGCGGTGGTTGCCTTCTCGACTGCTATGGTCTTGGGCAATTCTTGGCTCAAGGATCTTCCCGACTACGAAGACCAGTCGCAGTATACGCTTGCAAGGAAGACCCGTGTCTATGCGTCGGACGGAAGCACTTTGCTCGCCGAATTCTACCTTGAAGACCGCGAGCCCTTGGATTCCCTCGATGAAGTGGGCGAATATGTGGTTAAGGCTACGGTCGATACCGAAGACGAGCGCTTCTACGAGCACAATGGCATCGATATCCAGGGCATCCTCCGCGCTGCAGTGAACAATATCACGGGCGGTGCCAGGGAGGGTGCTTCCACTCTGACCCAGCAGTTCGTCAGGAGTACCGTGCTTGCTTCCGAGGCGGGAGATCAGACCTACAAGCGCAAGGTGCGCGAAGCGTATATCGCGTTGAAGCTCGAAGAGATCTACAGCAAGGACGAAATCCTGCTGATGTACCTGAATACGGTCAACTACGGTTCCGGTGCATACGGAATCGAAGCTGCAGCGGAAAAGTACTTCCAGAAATCCGCGAAGGACCTTACCTTGTCCGAGGCGGCAACCTTGGCGGGTATTCCACAGTCACCTACCTACAACAACCCCATCGATTACCCCGACGCATGTTTGGAGCGCCGCAATCTAGTACTGAATCGCATGCTTTCCAATGGCGATATCACCCAGGAAGAATATGATTCCGCAGTCGCCGAGCCCTTGGTTATCGATCCCGAACCCGCGCCCGATGATGACGGCATCCTGGCATACCCTTATTTCACCAGCTACGTTCGCCAGGTGCTGCTGGAGCAGTATTCCGAAGAGCAGGTGTTCAAAGGGGGCCTGACCGTCATTACCACGCTCGATGTCAATGCGCAGGATGAGGCGGAGAAGGCTGTCAACGAAAAACTCGAGAGTATGGGCGATGACGAGCTGGAAATGGCACTTGTCGCGGTCGATCCCGACACGGGCTTCATCAAGGCATTGGTCGGTGGACGCGACTATGACACCGATGAGTTCAACCTCGCTACCCAGGCGACCAGGCAACCTGGCTCTTCGTTCAAGACCTTCACGCTCGCTGCCGCTATCGAAGATGGGATCGATCCCAATTCCACGACGGTGAACTGTTCTTCCACGGTCACCATCGGCAATTGGAATGTCGAGAACTACGGCAAGGCCAGCTACGGTACCAAGACCATCGCGGGTGCCTTTGCGGTGTCTTCCAATACCGGTTTCGCGCGCCTGATCGATACCATCGGAACCGATAAGGTGGTCGATATGGCGAAGCGCTGCGGAATCGATACCGAGCTTGAATCGGTTCCCTCGATCACATTGGGCTCCCAAGGCGTCACCGTCCGCGAGATGGCAGAGGCGTATGCGACCATCGCCACGGGTGGCATCCACCGAGAAGCGGTAGCTATCGAAAGCGTCAAGGATAAGGACGGCAACGTGATCTTCGAAGCGGATACCGAAGGCGAGCGCGTAATGGAAGAGGATGTGGCCAAGGCGACCGAGCAGGTCATGGAAGGCGTAGTCACCAGTGGCACCGGTACCGCAGCCGCGTTGTACAATGGCCAGGAAGTTGCGGGCAAGACGGGCACCTCCGAGCAGTGGCGTGACAGCTGGTTCTGCGGAATCACCCCCCAGTATTCCGTTGCCATCTGGCTGGGAGCCCGCCAGGAAAAGACCATGCCGGAATCTTTCACGGCAACGAGTGTGTTCAGCTCCTTCGTCGGCTCCCTGCTTCAGGGTCAGCCCATCGAGCAGTTCCCCATGGAGAATGCGTCGGCACCCCATTACAGGACGCTGACAACCGAGGAATACACGAAGCTCGGTGGCGGAAGCGTGACGAACCAGAACTACTATTACTACGACGCCACCACCACGACAGATGATGACGAGGACGGCTTCGACGACGGTACAACAACGGAAGAAGACGATCCTTACGGTACCGGAGGCGATGGCGGCACCACAGACGGTGGTAATGGCAATGGTTATGGAGACGATGGCGATACCGGCGGCGACAATGGGGCTGGCGGCAATTCGACCACGACCGGAGAAGCGTATTGATCGAGGGCTCTGAACCCAGAGTAAGGAATGAACATGCTTAACCGTAGGATTTCACGTATTGTTGCGATGGCGCTTGCCTGCTGCGCACTGCTTCTTTCTCTCTGCGCATGTGTTGGGGCGTCTGAGGCAGACAAAGGGGCAAGCGAGAACCGCCAGTGCCTCTCTCTTCTGAGTAGCAGGGTCGGTGACCTCCAGGATGTTATGGTCGAGTTCGAGGCTGCGGCGTCCGAGCAGAATGTCGTTGCCATGAAGACTCAGCTCGGCAATGCCCAGGCAATCTTGGACCAGATCAGGGAGCAGGATGCAACCGAAGCGCTGGCCGACGTCAAAGAGGCTTATGTCGCCGCGCTTGACGAGTTGGACCAGGCGATGAGTGCTTACGTCGATGTTTACGAGAAGGTGCAGAACGGCGAGATGACTGCCGCGGATGCCCAGACAGAAATCGAGGGTATCCAGCAAAGTTACAATGATGCGGTGGACAAGCTTGAGAAGGCCGATGAATCGGTGAAGAAGCTCGCCGGATAGGCGATACCAGTAAAGGCAATATCACATGAACAACAACAGCATCGAGCTTTTGGCTCCTGCCGGTAATGAGGCGTGCCTTCACGCCGCAGTGCAGGCGGGAGCCGATGCGGTTTACCTTGGCGCCGATCGTTTCAATGCGCGCCGAGGTGCCGATAATTTCACACTCGAAGACCTGCCCAGGATTTGCGACTATGCGCATTTACGCGGCTGCAAGATCTACCTTACCACCAATACCATCGTGCTTCCCAGCGAAGCGGATGCGGCGTTGGAATTGGTAAGGCAGGCATATCGCGCGGGGGTCGATGCTTTCATCGTCCAGGATATCGGGTTGGCAGACGAAATCCGCCGAACCCTCCCTGATGCGCGCCTGCATATCTCGACCCAGATGAACACCCACAACCTCGCCGGTTTGCAGGAAGCTGCCAGGATCGGGGCGAAGCGTGTGACCCTGGCACGCGAGATGTCCCTGATCGAAATCGATTATCTTTGCTCGGAAGCCCAGAAGCTCGGCTTGGAAGTGGAAACTTTCGCGCATGGTGCCATCTGCATCTGCTATTCAGGGCAGTGCTTCATGTCCTCGATGATCGGCGGCCGCTCTGCGAACAGGGGCATGTGTGCCCAGGCATGCAGGCTTCCTTACGAGCTTCACAATAAGGCGCTGCGAAAGCCCTTGGATGCCCCTGGGGAGCATCTGCTCTCTCCGAAGGATCTGTGCTCTGTCGGCTTGCTCCCCGAGTTGGTCTCCTGCGGGGTCTCCTCCCTCAAGATCGAAGGGCGCATGAAATCGCCCGAATACGTTTCCGCTGTAGTCGGGGTTTACAGGGCGGTGCTCGACCGCGTGCTCGCCTGCGCCGATGAGGAGGATGTCCCTGTGAGCGCGCGTCCCACCCAGGAAGAGATGCGTGTGCTTTCGGAGGCTTTCAGCAGGGGATTCACCACTGCGTACCTGACCAATGACACCTCGAATGAGATGATGAGCTATTCGCGCCCTAACAATCGAGGTATCTTCATCGGCCGAGTTGCCAAGGTCGATCAGGAAATCGTCGACATTGCCTGCGAACAGGATCTGCTCGTCGGCGATGTTATCGAATTCTGGACGGGAAAGGGTCATTTCGCACACACCATCAAAGAATTGAAGCGCGGCCGTGGCGGTGTTTTCCGTGTCAGGGTTCCCAAGCGCGTCGGCAAGGGTGACAGGGTGTTCCGCGTCCGCAGTGCTGCGGCGGAATATGTTGACAATCCATTGGAACCCCGCGTGCCCATCACGGGCAGTATCGCGTTGGGTATAGGATCTCCAGCGATTCTTACCCTGTGTGCGCCCTCAGGCGAGTTCGCGACCGTCGAAGGTCCTGTGGTGGAAACGGCCCGAACGAAGGCGGTTAGCGCCGATGACGTACGCAGTCATATCGATCGTTTCGGCTCAACGCCCTTCTGCTTGGAAGACCTGGATGTCCAACTGGACGATGGGGTGGGGATCGGTTTTTCGGTGCTGCATAAGATGCGTGCCGAGGCTGCCGATCGTTTGGAGCAGGCTATGCTCGAACCGTACAGGAATCGTCTGCTTCCCAAGGTCCGAAAATCGCCCGATCTGCCTCATTTACGTACCCATGGGTGCTTGGTTGCAGCTTTGGCGACCAATGCGGCATGCGCGCGAGCGGCTAAGAAGGCGGGCGCCGATGTCGTGTACGTTCCTGCAATCAACTACAAGCGTGGCGAATCGGTGGTAGCCGGTCAGCTTTCCGAAACGGTTGCCCAGGCTGGATATCCCAACAAATCGATCATCGTCATGCCCACGGTTGATAAAGACCCCCTTCCCGGTACCAGGGAAGAGAAGTTCGATTTCGATCCGTGGAAATACGTAAAACCCGGAAAAACCGTGCTGGTGGAAAACCTGGGCCAGATTGAGAGGGCCAGGGAAATGGGTGCGGAAGTGGAAGTCGGGCCGCATGTGCCCGTCATCAACCCCCTTACCCTGGATTCCATGGCGCATAGGGGAGTGAAGCGCGTGTGGCTTTCCCCCGAACTGGCACTGGGCCAGATCCAGCAGCTGGGAGATTGCGGCTCGGTCGAGCTCGGTGTGACCGTTATCGGCAGTACCGAGTTGATGGTCACCGAGCATTGCCTGCTCATGAGCCAGGGTCCCTGCAATCAGAATTGCGGTAGCTGTCCCAGGAGGCGCAGCCCCCATTATCTCAAGGACCGCAAGGGATACGAAATGCCCGTGGTGACCGACTGCTGCGGCAGGAGCCATGTCTACAATGCGGTTCCGTTGGATATCGCGCATTTGGTTCCCGATTTGCTCCAAGTCGGTGTGGGCGCGCTCATGGTTGATACCACCATGATGAACACGTCCGAGGCAACCGATGCCGTTGCCCGTGCGGTAAGGGCGCGCGATGTTGCGATCAAGCATGGGAATGCGATCGGGCGAAAAGAGGGAACCACGACCGGGCATATCTTCCGCGGCGTTTCCTAGCAGACCTTAATCGGCGGTGCAGGGTGGTATAATGCACCGCCGTATCAATATGAAAGGAATTCGATGCTTGCACCTGAAGAACAACTGAGAATCATCAACTCCGGCGTTTTCGAAATCAAGCCGGAGGAGTTGCTCATCAAGAAACTGAAGCGCGATGAGCCCCTGAATATCAAGCTTGGCGTTGACCCCACCGCTCCCGATATCCATATCGGCCATGCGGTGCCCCTTCGCAAGCTGCGTGCGTTCCAGGATCTGGGTCACCATGTAACGCTGATCATCGGTGATGGCACGGCTTTGATCGGTGATCCTTCCGGACGAAATTCCACCCGTCCCCAGCTTACTTCCGAGCAGGTGGCGGCAAATGCGCAGACCTATGTTAACCAGGCGTTCAAGATTCTCGATCCCGAAAAGACCACCTTGCGCCACAACTCCGAATGGCTGCTTTCCATGGGTTTGGAGGATATTCTCAAGGTGACCGGCCTGTTCACCGTTGCAAGGATTTTGGAGCGCGACGATTTCAGCAAGCGCTACAACGGCAATCTCCCCATCGGCGTACACGAATTCCTTTATCCCATCATGCAGGCTTACGATTCTGTGATGATCAAGGCCGACGTGGAGCTTGGCGGTACCGACCAGTTGTTCAACCTTATGGCTGGCCGCGAGCTGATGGAAAAGATGGGTATGGAACCTCAGGTGTGCTTGACCCTGCCCTTGCTCGAAGGCACCGACGGCGTGCGCAAGATGTCCAAGAGCTACGGCAACTATATCGGCCTGACCGATGAGCCTGCCGATATGTTCGGCAAGGTCATGAGCATTCCCGACGAGATCATGGTCAAGTATTTCCGCCTTGCATCCACCCTGTCCGTTGACGAAATCGATTCCATCGAGGCAGGTCTTGCGGCGGGAGAGCTTCATCCCAACAAGGTCAAGCGTCAGTTGGCCGCGAATATCGTTGCCGCTTACCATGGCGAAGAAGCTGCGGGTGCGGCGGAAGAGCAGTTCGATCGTGTCTTCAAGGATCATGCCGCTCCCGAGGATATTCCCGAGTATGTTGCAGATCTTACCCCTAACGACGAGGGCAAGGTGTATCTTGCCAAGCTCATTGCCGATGCGGGTTTGGCAAAAAGTGCCGGTGAGGCACGCAGGCTTATCGATGGCGGCGGTGTGAAGGTGAACGGCGCTGCGGTTCCTGCCAAGGAATACAATGTCGATCCCTCCTTGCTGGCGGGTGCTGTGCTGCAGGTAGGCAAACGCAAGTTCTTGCGTCTGGTCTAGCGGGTACGGCTCCAGTCGCCGTTTCCGGTAGGAAAAGAATCGCTTTACACGGCGTCGTGATAGCGGCGCCGTTTTTCATGGCCCCGTTTCTTTTGACGATGGGGCAAACACCATGGTTCTGGGTGAAAAGAATTGAAAGAGGGAGACATCGAGCCCAATGCAGATGGGCCTTCCCGCGGAAAACGAATAATATTTCACGATTATGAAACTGACGTATCAAAAATCTTATTACGATATCAAATAGCTATAAGCTTGTGAATGAAGTCTTCAAAAAACATTGCTTTCCTTTTGAAAAGATGGGACACTCCCGAAAAGTCGGTCGTTTTGATCGTCATAAAACTAGTGGGGTGCTGTTTCGCCCTCGGGCTTCTTTCGGATTCGTGCTGGATTCGCGCGTGCTTGTCGCTGCGTTGGCAGCATGCAAGCTCGACATCCTGTCGCATTGAGGCTTGCTCTTTCGAGGGTAGATACGAGGTTGCGGGCTGCCCAGGGGAAAGGAGAAACCATGCAGAACCAGATGAGCCGCCGTCAGTTCCTCTTCGGCAGCGCAGCCGCTGCTGCGGGCGTTGGTGCTATCGGCCTGTTCGGCTGCTACGGTGGGACTGCCGGCGAAGACGCCAAGGAAACCGAGCTTGCCGACGAAGATCGTGTGCCCATTCGATTGGGCGGGCTGAAGGGCCCTACTTCCATGGGCCTGGTCAAGATGCTCGATGATGCCGAAAACGGTAAGACTAAAAATGACTATCAGTTCACGATGGCCCCCACGGCAGACGAACTCGTTCCCTCTATTCTCCAGGGCGAGCTCGACATCTTGGCAATCCCCTCTAACTTGGGTGCCGTTATCTACAATAATTCCGAAAAGGGCATGCGCATGCTCAATGCGTGTATGCTCGGTGCTATCTACGTCCTTGAAAAGGATACCGAGGAAATCAATACCGTCGAAGACCTGGCAGGGAAGACCATCTACACCGTAGGCAAGGGGTCCACTCCCGAATACCTGTTGAACTTCCTGCTCGACAAGCATGGTTTGGTCATGGACCAGGACGTAACTGTCGAGTGGCGTGACGACCCCACCGAAATCGTCGGCCTTCTTACTGCGGGAACCGCTTCCGTTTGCATGTTGCCCCAGCCTTTCGTTACCGTTGCCCAGGGCCAGGTGGAAAATCTGCGCATTGCCTTGGATACCAATGCGGAGTGGGAAGCTGTCGGCGAGGGAAGCAAACTTGTCACCGCGGGATTCATCGCCCGCAGGGACTTCGTCGAAGAGCATCCTCAGCAGACTGCGGAATTCCTGGAAGAAGCGGCTGCTTCTACCGATTGGGTCAATGCGAACGTTCCTGACGCTGCAGCCCTGATCGAGAAGTTCGACATCGTTCCCGCCGCCATTGCCGAAACGGCTCTTCCCAAATGCAATATCGTGTGCATCACCGGCAAGGAGATGAAGGAATCCGCCCAGAAGTTCTTCCAGGTCCTGTTCGATCAGAATCCCGAGTCGGTCGGCGGAGAAATGCCCGGCGACGACTTCTACTATGAAGCGTAAGTACTGGATAGAAAGATTCTTCGCCGTTTTCGTGCTACTTGCTCTCTGGCAAGCAGTTGCGATGGTCATTGCCCAGCCTTTGCTCCTTGCATCTCCGGTGCAGGTGATTGCGAGGCTGGGCACCATTTGGATGGAGCCGGAATTCTTCGGGGCGGTTGCCTATAGCTGCTCGCGAATCGCGATCGGTTTCCTGCTTTCCTTCGCCATAGGTATCGTATTGGGGGTTCTGGCGGGGAAATTCCATGCTGTCGAGGTGCTTTTATGGCCCCTGATGCTTGCGGTGAAAACCGTTCCCGTTGTGGCGATCATTCTGATCTGCCTGATTTGGATGACATCCAGCCAGCTGACGGCGTTCATCGTCATGCTCATGGTGGTGCCCCTTATTTACGCGAACACATTGGAGGCCATCAAGAGCACTGATCCGAAGATGCTCCAAATGGCGCAAACCTTCCATGTTCCTTTCGCGAAGCGCCTCGTTTATATCTACCTGCCCCAGATTCGTCCCTTCTTGGTTTCCGCTTGCAGCGTATCCTTGGGCGTTTCTTGGAAGTCGGGTATCGCGGCCGAAGTGCTTTCCATTCCCTCTGGTTCGATTGGGGAGCTGATGCATGATGCGAAGGTTTTCTTCATCACAGTCGACCTGCTGGCATGGACGCTCATCGTGGTGCTTTTGAGCCTATTGTTCGAGAAGGCGTTTTTGATGCTGCTCGATTTATTCTTCAGACGCTTGGAGAAGCTGTGATGGATATCGTGATCAAAGGCCTGACTAAATCGTTCGATGGAAGGCGCGTGCTCGATGGCTTTGATGCGGTGTTCCCCGAAGGGAAGATCACCTGCTTGATGGGCGATTCGGGTTGCGGGAAGACAACGCTGCTCAATATTCTCCTCGGCTTCTTGGAAGCGGATGCGGGCACTATCGAGGGAATGCCCGACAAGGTGGGAGTGGTTTTCCAAGAAGACCGGCTCTGCGAAGATTTCAGTGCAGCATCGAATATCATGCTTGCGACCGGTAAACGCTATTCTAAATCGGAGATCTACCGCTTCTTGGAGAAGCTGGGGCTTTCGGGGATTGAGGGTCAGCCGATTCGGGAATTCAGCGGCGGAATGAAGCGGCGTGTGGCAATAGCCCGGGCGCTTCTATTCGACTGCGATTTAATCGTCTTCGACGAGGCATTCAAGGGGCTTGACGAGGATACGAAGGAGCTGGTGTTGGACTGTGCGCACGAGTGCTGTGCGGGGAAGACGGTGCTATCCGTAACACATGACCCCAATGAAGCCCAGCAATTCGGCGATCTGATAATCAGAATGGAGAAGAAATGAGCATCACGACCAAGCAGGAAGTGCTCGAAGTGCTTGAAATGGGCGACGAGGAATTCGGCGCTACAATTATGCCCGCGGCCGAAAAGGCATACATGGAGCAGGATGGCAGGATCATCGTAAGGTCCATGGTGGGGTACAGCAACAGATGCAAGAATCGCTGTCTGTATTGCGGCATGCGCGCACTCAATAAAGAGCTTCCGCGTTATTGGACCTCCGTAGAAGATATCATCGCGTACGGACGCCAGGCACGCGATCGGGGTTTCGGCAGGATCTTCCTCGTATCCGGGGAGGATAGGAAATACTCGGTTGATGATATCTGCCATTTCATCAGCGAAATGCACAACATGGGCTTGCATATCTCGCTGGCAGCGGGTCTGTTCCCCGAATCGGCGTATCAGGAGATGAAATCGGCAGGTTTGGACGAATACGTGCTCAAGTTCGAGATGGCACAGCCGGATGTGTTCGACGAACTCAATCCGCCTGTCACCTTTGCGCAGCGCATGGCCGGTATCGAGGCGGTGAAGAACTGCGGCTTGAAGCTGGCGACAGGGGATATAGTGGGCTACCCGGGGCAGACCTTGGAAATGCTTGCAGAGGATATCGTCCTTACCAGGGACCTGGGCGCTTCATGGGTGCCGATCATCCCCTTCATGCCCGCTAAGAATGCGCCTCTTTCGGAAAAGGGCGGTTTGGGAGATTTGGGTTGGCTGTACAGGACCATCGCCTTGCTCAGGCTGATGATTCCCGGGGTGGATATCACCGCGCAGCAGCCCGGATGCGACCTCAGGAAGGGACTTGCCGATCCCGAAAGC
This sequence comes from Eggerthellaceae bacterium, assembly GCA_051878795.1. Lineage (GTDB taxonomy): Bacteria > Actinomycetota > Coriobacteriia > Coriobacteriales > Eggerthellaceae > W1P20-047. The sequence continues at coordinate 517 of JBJEKU010000105.1, read as the reverse complement.
AATTTGAAGGCCATCAAAGCCGGTGCGAATGTGCTGTTCAGCGAGCTTCTCGATCCTGAAGTGGGTAAGGATTTCGGTGTAATCGATAATCGCAACGTTGCTGGTTCGGAGCATATCTACAAAGTTGCAGAACTGACTGGGATGGAAATATCTTTCTAGGGATCTGCTGTTTTCAAGCACCTAGAGCCTATGCTGCCGAGGCGGCCCCGCGGGGCCGCCTCGGCTTCTAGGGGGGTAGGCCCGGTCCTCGCCCAAGGGGCGCCGCATCGGCATCCCCCGCCGCCGCTATCGACTCGCCTTGCGGAACGGGCCGATGGCGGCGCGGGGCGGCAGCCCCCCGCCGTTCCCGCAGCGGGCATCCGGCGATCCGGCCTAATGCGGCCTGCGGCCCCATGCCGTTTCCCGTGCACCCCCGCCGCACATGCCCCTCCTTGCTCCCTGCCCCCATTTGTGCAGGAATCATGGAGACCGTCCCGGCCCCTTGCAAGGGGGCGGGAAGGGGCGTATATTACCACCT
>JBJEKU010000104.1:0-5729 GCA_051878795.1 Eggerthellaceae bacterium | reverse complement strand
TACTCCTACCCCGGATTCTTCGCGATCTTCGTCCATAGGATCGCGCACGTGTTCTACGAGCACAACGTACCACTGATTCCCCGCATCATGACCGAATACGCCCACACCAAGACCGGCGTGGACATCAATGCGGGAGCAACCATCGGAGACTATTTCTTCATCGACCACGCAACCGGTGTGGTCATCGGCGAAACCTGCGTGATCGGCAAGCACGTGAAGGTCTACCAGGGTGTCACCTTAGGCGCACTCTCCCTGCGCAAGGGACAGAGCCTGAAGGGAACCAAGCGCCACCCCACCATCGGCGACAACGTAACCATCTATTCCAACGCAAGCGTCCTGGGCGGCGAGACCGTGGTTGGCGAAGGGTCGGTCATCGCAGGCTCCACCTTCGTTACCGAAAGCGTTCCACCCAACTCGCGCGTGACCGTGAACGGCATCAGCACCAGGGTGGACACCAGGGCAAATTCCCAAACCGGTCCCCAGTACGAGACCGTCTAATCAGAATCCGACGGGCCCTTCAAACCGGGGAGAAGACGGTCCAAAACCCGCTCGAAGGGCTCGTTTGCCGCACAGGCCAAAAGCGCGTCCTTCTGGTCGCGCGAAAGCCTTTTGAAATGGTATTCAGCGCTCATCGCACGGCTCTTGCTTTCGAAGCGGGCCTGGGCCAGCAGCTTAACGGGGCGACGTGCCCTCGTATACTTAGCCCCCTTCCCGGTGTTGTGCGCGGCAACCCGGGCGGGCACATCGACGGCATAACCGGTATAGAGGGTGCCATCGACGCATTCGACGACATACAGGTAATGGAAATCATGCTCCATTCGATGCGTCGCCCCCTTCCCGGCTTAACACTGCGAACCCATGAAAAGACCCGGAATCCGCATACGGATTCCGGGTCTGCTTTTCGATAGCCTGCCGGCTGTTCGCCCGGCCTATTCCTCTTCAGCAGGGTCTGCCTCCTCGTCAGCGGACTGAGCCCGATCCCCTGCCCCTTGCCCGTTGTCGGCAGCGTCTGCAGACTGCTTCTTCTTGCCTCCCTTGGATGAATACAGGCTGGCGCTTACGGCAGAGGCGATGTTGCCGTCGCCCGCTGCAGGGCTGGCAATCTGATCCTTGGCGGTTTCCAGCTCCGCGGCGCGCAATGCGGCCTTGCGCTGCTTTGCTTCCTTGCGGGCGCCCTTGGAGTTGTCGACCATGCCGATTTCCTTTGCCTTCTGACCGTTGACCTTCATCTTATAGGCCGCAAACAGGAAAACCGCACAGAGGATTACCCAAACAACCGCCAGCACCATCCTGCTGGACCTGAAATTGGCGAAAGCAGCGAATCCTGCGAACATCGCGGTGATGAAATAGCAGACCTTCGCAAGCGTGTAATTATCTTTCGGCATTCGAACCACCTAAATCGATATCGGATGAGCTCGCCTGCCCGCAACCGAACAAGCGCATATACCTTAGCGTATGGCTTACGGACTGGAATTTCAACGAAAATCGCCAAAGCGTTACCTTGCAGGGAAGGGGCGATGGGGGGTCCCGGCGTTAGGACGATGTCGCTCAAGCGGATGAAAGGGGCATTCAAGCAGACGCTTTATCGGAGACAGGCTAAAAGCATGCAGGCAGCTGGACCTGCCTTATGCAAGACGGCAGGGTTGCAGGCCGCATAAATCGGCCCGGCTTGAAGCCGGGCCGATAGCAAATGCGGTTGGGAACTAATAGCGGGTCAGCTTGCGATGGAGCCTATGGGGCTTTGCCGCCTCCTTGCCCAGGCGGGCTTCCCTATCCTTCTGATAGGACTCGAAGTTGCCTTCATACCAATACCAATTGCCGGGATTCTCGTCGGTACCCTCCCATGCCAGGATATGGGTGGCGATGCGGTCCAAAAACATTCGGTCGTGGCTTACCACCACGGAGCAGCCCGGGAAGTCCAGCAGCGCCGCTTCCAGGCTGGACAGGGTTTCCACGTCGAGGTCGTTGGTGGGCTCGTCCAGAAGCAGCAGGTTGCCGCCCTGCTTCAGGGTAAGCGCCAGGTTCAGCCTGTTGCGCTCGCCGCCCGAAAGCACGCCTGCGGGTTTCTGCTGGTCGGAACCCTTGAAACCGAATGCGGCAACGTATGCACGGCTGGGGATTTCGGTCTCCCCCACCATCATGTAGTCGGTGCCGCCGGAAACCACTTCCCACAGCTTCTTGTCGGGGTCGATGCCCTCGCGGTTCTGGTCTACGTAGGAAATGCGCACGGATTCGCCGATTTCCAGCGTGCCGCCATCCAGGGGTTCCAGGCCCACGATGGTCTTGAACAGGGTGGTCTTACCCACGCCGTTAGGGCCGATCACACCCACGATGCCGTTGGGAGGCAAGGTGAAGGAGAGGTCGTCGATGAGCACGCGGCCATCGAATTCCTTGTGCAGATGTTCGGCCACCAGGACCTTGTTACCCAGGCGCGGTCCCACGGGGATGCGGATTTCGGTGAAGTCCAGCTTCTTGTTGCGGGATGCCTCGGCGACCATCTGCTCGTAGCGCTCCAAGCGGGCGCGGTTCTTGGCCTGACGGGCCTTCGGGGAACTGCGCACCCATTCCAACTCGCGCTCCATGCGCTTGGCGAGCTTCGCCTGGGCCTGGCCCTGGCTCGCGATGCGCGCCGCCTTGGTTTCCAGGTAGGTGGAATAGTTGCCCTTGTAGGGGAACAGCTGACCGCGGTCGACTTCGCAAATCCATTCGGCCACGTTATCCAGGAAGTAACGGTCGTGGGTTACCGCAAGCACGGCGCCCTCGTAGGTCTTGAGGAATTGCTCCAACCACAGCACGGATTCGGCATCCAAGTGGTTGGTGGGCTCGTCCAGAAGCAGCAGGTCGGGAGCTTCCAGAAGCAGGCGGCACAGCGCGACGCGACGGCGCTCGCCACCGGAAAGCACGCGCACGGGAGCGTCCGGATCAGGGCACTGCAGCGCGTCCATGGCCTGGGAAAGCTGGCTGTCCAGGTCCCATCCGTTCGCGGTGTCGATGTCTTCCTGCAGGCGGCCCATTTCGTCCATCAGCTTGTCGAAGTCGGCATCGGGATCGGCCATTTCCTCGCCGATCTGGTTGAAACGCTCGATCTTCGCGTAGATATCGCCAAAGGCCATCTGGATGTTTTCCAGGACGGTCTTGTCTTCCTCCAGCGGGGGCTCCTGCTGCAGGATGCCCACGGTATAACCGGGAGTCAGACGCGCATCGCCCGCGGAAACCTCTTCCAAACCGGCCATAACCTTCAGCAGGGTGGACTTGCCCATGCCGTTGGGGCCGACGACGCCGATCTTCGCCCCGGGGTAGAAGCTCAGGGTCACGTCGTCCAGGATAACCTTATCGCCATGCGCCTTGCGGGCACGGTACATCTGGTAGATGAATTCTGCCATGCTAATCGGATTCCTTTTCGCTGTGTTGATTCGTCGGAATGAAACAGGCTCGTAGAAGGCACGAACCCACACTCTATTGTCTCATGGATTCCCGAAAACGCCTAATCGAAGGGATGCGCTCCTTCTAACCGCTTTCTTACCCCTTCTGCCCATTTTCTAACCTTTCTAACCATTAATGGGTAGAAAACGAAAAGGAGAGCGCAAAAGAGTCCTGATTCGGCTTCCTGCGTAAATCGAGGAAAAACACGAAAGCCCAAGCTGCATGGCTCCGTCGTGCTAGAATCTCAGGATTGAATGAATACCCTTCCCGCGATCAGATAGGTAGTGAACATGCTTCCTGCATACAGAAAAGCACTTCGTGACCTCTATACCGCCGATGTGAACAAACTCCTTCTTGACCTGCGGGAATACCGAAAGCGAATCAACAGGTTCCTGGTGGCGAACGAGAATCTGCCCGCCCTGCGCCTGCAGCAGGACCGAGCCCTCACCGCATCCACACTTGCAAGCAACCGCATGGACGGCAACGCCGTTTCAGAATTGCGCCTGATCGAACTCGCCAAGCAGGACACCGAGCCAACCTCCAACAAGGAACGCGAGGCCATGGGCTCCCGTTTCGCAATCAGCACCGTGGAAGACAACTTCCGCTTCATCCGCGTTTCCACCGGCGCTATCTCGCAGCTGCATAGGGACTTCTTCCGCTACTCCACCGATTCGGATGGCGGACGCTGGGCAGACAACGACACCCCGGCCTTCTTCGCAAGCGAACTCGACCGCATGAGCGCACGCAGATTCGGCGGAGAACTCGCCACCAAGCGCGCCCTTTTGCGCGATGCTTGCGACAACTACCGCCAAGCAGTTGCACGACGCGAGTTCGACCCCCTGGTCGAAGCCTGCATGTTCACGCTCGACGTGCTGAACATCCAGCCTTTCGCAAGTGGCAACGGACGCCTTGCCCGCCTGCTGTTCCAGATGCTTGCATACCAGAACGGCTATATGGCCCCCCGTTATGTATCGGTTTTCGAACGCCTGGAACACTTGGGTGAAAAGTTCGAACAGACCATAGCAGCTTGCCCCCGTGTCGTACCCGCCGGCGCAAGCGAATACGACGCAGAAACCGACTACGAACCCTTCGTGGTCATGATGTTGGAAGCGCTGCTCGATTGCTGCAGGGAATTCGAAAAGCAGTACAACCTGGGCGCTATCTCAGTAGAAGTCCCCGAAGAACCGGAGCCCATCCAGCCCGAACCGAAGACCAGCGGCGTGCGTCGCAGCAGGTTCGACATCAGCCTGGAAGAACGTCTGGCGCTGCGCGCGGAAATGCAGGCGACCTCGCGCGAGATCTTGCGCAAAGCCGTGAACCCGGAATTCACCGGCATCCCGGAGACGCTGAAAGCAGAACAAGCCACTGCAGCCCAACGTACGGCAGCAGTCCCTACAGCACCCGCACAGGCCACGCCTGCAGTAGCACCACTTCAACCCGCAGCAGGTGCCGCGGTTCAGGCAAGCGAAAAGCAGACTGCAGCACCCGCAGCCAACCCGGCTGATACCGCAGGCATCACGAAGGAGCACATCGAAGCCGCCGGCACGCATCCTGAGACAGTAGACGAGAACGCGACCGCAAACGCACCTGCCAGCCAACCGGGAACCTCCCAGACAGCTTCTCCCGCCCAAACCGAGCAGGCTGTTTTTCCCGAAGGCGAGCCTACAGGGTCGAACGAGGAAGTAGTACGCGCCTTCTTCGACAGCCTGCAAGGCGACGCCGCCAAGAAGGACGTGGTCGCCGCCTGCCCTAACATGAGCGCGAAGACCGTCGAGCGTATGATCCAGAAACTGCTGGCAGAAGGCTACATCGTGAAGCTGGGAGCCGCCCGCGCGACAACCTACCGCAAGGCATAAAACGAAAGCAAGCTCATCGACCACCTGTGAATCGAATGGCCTTCCAAAGTCGCCTCGACACCGCAGCTCGTGCGGTTGAAGATGACCACCCCGGTTTCTGCTTCGACTTCCTTAAGGGCTGACGAGAGCGTCGATTGGAAAACGAAGAACGACTGCGCAGCGGCTACATGCCATCCTCGCCCTGGACCAGGAAGGATGATGAAGGAACTGCGTTGCGCCGCAGCTTCCTCCTGTCCTACGCCCCTCTAGACAAGCCGCGCATAGTCTTGTCGTTGATGAAACACATGGGCAATATAGACACAGTCATCGCTCGAAAAGTAGAGCACAGCGTAGTTTTTCACGAAGAACACCCTGTAGCCCAAAGCTGCCAATTCTGGCATGCGTGAAAAACCGAATAACTTAGGACTGTCACAGGCAAGGGCTATCTTCTCCTGGAGCTCATCAACGAAA
>JBJEKU010000103.1:0-32730 GCA_051878795.1 Eggerthellaceae bacterium | reverse complement strand
AGTCGGCTGCATCTCGGGAGTCACACAGGCGACAGTGCGATTCGGCCTTGCCTTATTCGGGAAAAAGGTCGCCGTATTCGCCAACGCGGATGATTACCACATAATCGAATCTGATCTGACAAGTTCGGGTTTAATCAAGAAGAAGAATATCGAGCGCGTGTCCGCCGACCAACGCGCAAATCTTAACGAAGCTCTTCTTATCGTGTTTGCATGCAGAGGCGATAACAAGGAGTACATTAACGAAGTCGTTAACCGCAAGAACTCTAGATGCGGGCTAATTGTATATTGCCCATCTGGACCTGGAGTTCTCTCGGCACAAGAGCTTGCGACAATAAACAGCTCTTCTTTTACGACTGTGTGCAACTTTAGAGGCAGGCTGGTAAATGACGTTCTTCTCATGATGCTGTCGACATCGTTCAAGAAAAAGGACTTAAAATAATCCCTAGAGCAAACGAAGGGCGCGGTTGAGCCGCGCCCTTGCCGTATTTACAGGTCTTCGTCCCAACCTAGGATCCTCTTAACCTCGGCGAACATGGCGTCTATCTGCTCTCGGCCGTAGCGTGCCGACGATGCTCTTGCAGTATCGTCATCAAGGTCGTTGTCCAGCAGCTCGGAAAAAGACGCGCCCCCGAAGCGGTTGATGGCCAGCTCCTCTACGGCCTCGATGAACTCCTCGAGGTCCTCTGCGCGGATTGCAACGCCACCGAGCACCATGGGATCTCGGTCGGTTTCGTACATGTCCGTGATGATCAAGGTCTTGCTCAGAAGAGAGTAGTCTTTGTTAGCCATCGCAACCTCCTTTTCGTTTTGCCTTGACCTGTGTCAAGATTTCGGACACGAGATCGCGAGGTCCTAGGCCGCGATCGGAAGGTTTTCCGGTTTGGGTGCCGTCCGCCTGAAGAAATCGTCCATGGCCCGGCCCGGTTTCCTGTAGCCGATGGATGAATGGGGCCGGCGCCTGTTGTAGTAGGATTCGATGAACTCCACCACTGCGTGCCTCGCATCGGCCCTCATGGCGAACGATTCGCGGTAGTGCATCTCGTTTTTCAACGTCGCGAAGAACGATTCGGCGACTGCGTTTCCGTGACAGTTGCCGGTACGGCTGCAGGACAGGCGCACGTCGTTGGCCCTCGCCCATTCCGCCAGGAGCCGGCTGGTGTACTGCGCGCCGCGGTCGGCATGGAAGATGGCGTTTCCGGCCACGTAGCCCCTGGCCTTGGCCATGGACGGAGAATCGACCACGATATCGGCAGTCATGCGCTCGGACAGCGACCAGCCGACCACCATCTGGGTGCTCGGGTCGATCACCGTCGAGAGGAAGAGCCATCCCTCGCCGGTTCGCAAGTAGGTGATTCCGCCCACGAGCTTGTAGGTGGGGATGGGGCTGGTGAAGTCGCGCCTCACCAGGTCGGGCCTGGGATCGGCGCCCCTTCCCGGGATGGTCGTCCGCTTGCCCTTGTTGGGGGTGCACCCGCGTATCCCCAGCTCGCGCATCAGCTTCCTGACACGGTACAGGGTCAGGCGCGAATGCTCTTCGGGCAGCGAGCACTTCACGAAGCGGGAGCCGAACCTGCCGTCGGATTCGAGCCACACGCGGCGCACGGCCTCGCGGGCATCGGCCCAATCGTCCTCCGGGCAGCCCCTGCCCAGCCATGAGTAGAAGCCCGACCGGCTCACCCCGAGGATCCGCGCCATCAGCTTCACTGGGAATCCGGCCCTCTCCGCCAACATCAGCCGGTACCTCGCTAGAGTCCCTGCTGCTCCTTGGCGAAGAAGGCCGCGGCTTTTTTCAGGAAGGCGTTCTCCATCTCGAGCTCCCGGATGCGCTTGCGCATCGCCCTGACCTCGGCGGCCTCTTCCTTGGGGTTCGGCTCGCCGGAAAGCTGGCGCCTGCGGTCGACCACCCATCTGCTGGGGGTCTTCTCGCTCATTCCCAGCTCCCTGGCCACAACGGCAACCGGGCGTCCGGTGGAGATGATGTAGTCGGCGGTCTCCCGCCTGTATTCGTCGGTGTACTTGGGGGAACCCATTCCAGACCCTTTCGTCCATGCACGGGATGCTGTCCGATTCCGCCCTGCTGCGGATTCCCATCGGTGCGTGTCCGAAAAAACGATACAGGTCACAGACCAAACGGTAAGTTGCGACCCCATCTTTCGTTACGCCGACCTTGACTCAGTCTAACGAGGTGGATAAGATACGTGGCGCTAAAGCTGGAAAGCCTCTCTTTGATGCGCAACTCCAGCTCTTTTTTATCCATAGGATGAAATATGAAATACACCAAGGCTGGACCTCCATAGACGATCAGGTCAAGCTTCTGACTGAAGGTAAGGGGCTCTGCTGCAGCAACGTCGACGAGCTCAAGATGACTTTGGAGACCATCGGCTACTATAGGCTCTCCACATATGTCATTACCCTCACGTTCCTTTCCGTTGATTCGCCTTCCTTCATGCTGGGCAAGGAGGCCCGATTGGAAGAGGGCGCGGCGAATGAGACACTCGATAGAGAATTCAGCAGATGACAAAATACTCCGAAAGCCTCCTGTTAAGGGACAATAGTTTTATATAATGCAATATATTGCCCGTTAACATAGATTTGGAGCGCAGATGAGCGAACCGCTATTCCGCAGAGAGCGCTATCTGAAGAAGATAAGGCCCTATTACGACGCGGACGACATCATCAAGGTCGTTACCGGTGTGCGCCGTTGCGGCAAATCGTGCCTCATGAGGTCCATTGCCGACGAGCTTCTCGAGCGCGGCGTGCCCGAAAAGGACATCGTCTTCCTCGACCTCGACTCAAGAAAGCTCCGCGGCATACGAACCCCCGACCAACTCGAAGGAGCCATCGAAGCCAGACTGGAAGACGACGACCGCAAGTTCCTCTTCATCGACGAGGTCCAAAACGTCAGGGGATTCGAGGAAGTCGTCAACGCATACCGAAATGATGGCGGCTTCTCGCTGTTCATCACCGGGTCGAATTCCTACCTCCTTTCGGGCGAACTGGCGACCAAACTCACCGGGCGCTACGTGGAGTTCGACATGTTCACCCTGGGATTTGGCGAATACCTCCAGATGAAGCGCTATCTGGGACATCCGCTGGAAAACGATGCGACGGAGTTCGAAACGTGGCTTAAGGAGGGCGGATTCCCCCGCTCGCTGGGCTTCGCCGACTCACAGGCGAAGGAGGCCTACGCAAGGGACGTCGTCGAGCAGATTATAGAGAAGGACATCAAAGCGCGCAGGAAGATCCGCAACACCGTAGCCTTCGAACGGTCGATGGCATACGCCATCAACAACTTCGCCGCGACCACCAACCTCTCCAACGTGGTCAGCTACCTGAAGGACGTCGAGCATATCGTGGTGAAGCACCAGACGCTGTCGGGCTATCTCGGCCTGCTGGAGAACGCGAAGCTGCTGTACAAGTGCCCCCGTTTCGACCTTAAATCGAAAAAGTCGCTCCGCGGCGAGGAGAAGTACTACCTCGCGGACCCCGCCATATACCGCGCCCGGAACACGGATGCCAGGCTGAATTACGGGCCGGCTTTGGAAAACGCACTGTTCACGCACCTGCTGTCGAAGGGATATTCGGTAAGCGTAGGGCGGATCGGCAAGCTTGAGTGCGACTTCATCGTTCGCAAAGGCGACGAGTACGCTTACGTGCAGGTGTCGATGACGGTGGCGGATCCCAGGGTCGAGGAGCGCGAGTATGCCCCGTTCTCGAAGATTCGAGACGGGTGGCCGCGCTACCTGTTCACGCTCGACCCCCTGCGAAGCCAACGCGACGGCGTACGCCACCTGAACCTCATGGAATTCCTGAAAGAGGACGGAGACCTGTTCTAGCCCCGCACCCCCGATTCAATAGTTACCTTTTTGGAAAACTTCTACTTGTTTGACTAAAAGCCACCCACCCCAACCGCAGGGGGATAACTCTATGGGCGATGCGACGACCTGCGGAGATGTCATCAACTGCTAACGCCTCCTATTACCTACTTGCAGTAGTTGCGCAATCGGGTGCCAAAACGATCGCAAAGAGTGGGTTTTGAAGGCCCCGCCCTGCCCTTTCCGCAACTGGGACAGCCTGCGAAACTCACCCGGAAAAGCGTGCTTGAGTTTCGCTTTTCATCCCGGAATTACCCCAGCAATCTGCCGCGACCCGGTGTTTTGTGCCACCATGCCCGTATTCGCATGCAAACCACGCTACCAGGTGGACGAGACGCGAAACCCAATTCATAGAGTGGGAGTAGTTATCGCCTGATATTCTCCATTCCTTGCCTTTTTACGCCCTTATTTTCTCCATTTAATGCGAAAATAGGGGCGTAGTGTTTTAGGAGGTGCCCATGGAAAGAGCCTTGATGGACAAGCTCGTCGAATGGAAGTACAGCCCCAGACGCAAGCCCCTCATCCTCAACGGCGCACGTCAGGTGGGAAAGACGTGGCTTCTGAGGGAATTCGGAAGAAGGCATTTCGCAAACGTCGCCTACATCAATCTGGACCAAAACGCGGCTATGCAGGAACAGTTCGAGCTGGGCTATGACATACAGAGGCTCGTCTCGGCCTTCCAGTTCGAAACAGGAGAGGTCATCAAGGAGCAGGAGACCCTCGTCATCCTTGACGAAATACAGGAGTGCCCAAAGGCGCTGACCTCCTTGAAGTACTTCTGCGAGGAGACTCCTGGACTTGCCGTCGCCGCGGCGGGGTCGCTCCTGGGAATAACGATCCACAGCGGGACTGGATATCCCGTGGGCAAGGTGAACGCGCTGGACCTTTATCCCATGAGTTTCAGGGAATTCCTCGCAGCGACTGGCAACGCCGGTATGTCCGAGCTCATCGCCTCCAACGACCCCGTCATGATCAACTCGTTCGCAGGAAAGATAACGCCGCTCCTTCGCCAGTACTACTACGTGGGGGGTATGCCCGAGGCAGTGGCCGCGTTTCTGGAGCGAGGGCTGCTGGAGGACGCAAGGTCCATTCAGAACCAGATTCTTAGCGACTACGAGCGCGACGTCTCCAAGCACCTGTCGCGCACAGAGGCCGAATACGCCATCGCGGCATGGAGCTCGATTCCGTCACACCTCGGCCGGGAGAACAAGAAGTTCGTCTTCGGCCACATCGCCCAAGGTGCCCGCGCGCGGAACTACCAATCCGGCATCACCTGGCTCGAGCAGGCAGGCCTTGTCACGAAGGTTCGCAGGATCTCGAAGCCGGGCCTGCCGCTGTGCCCGTACGCGGACGACACCGCCTTCAAGCTGTTCCTGCTCGATGTTGGCCTGCTCGGGGCCATGGCGCACCTGGACAAGAGCACCGTCATTGGCGGCAGCGCCATCTTCGAGGAGTTCAAGGGTGCCCTCACCGAGCAGTTCGTCTGCCAGCAGCTGGTGTCGGAGTGCGGGCTCACGCCGTACTACTGGACCGCCGAGAACTCATCGGGCGAGATAGACTTCCTCGCGCAAGGCGACAACCAGGTGTACGCCATCGAGGTGAAGGCCGAGGAGAACCTGCGCTCAAAGAGTCTTCGGGCCTTCAAGCAGAAGCATCCCTGGGTGAGCGCCGTGCGCTTCAGCATGTCGGGATACCGCGAGCAGGACTGGATGCGCAACGTCCCGCTGTTCGCCATCCCCAGCATGGACCTCTGGGGCTCCGGAAGCAAATAGCTGGCGCAAAAAAGCCCTGGTCTCGGTCCTGCATCCCGGTTCACCGTCTGCTCGCTTCGGCGAGCATACGGCTGGCGTACTGCGCGCCGCGATCGGCATGGAAGATGGCGTTTCGCACCTGTATTCGTCGGTGTATTATGCAGAACCCATTCCAGATCCCTTCGTCCATGCACGGGATGCCATCCGATTCCGCCCTGCTGCGGAATCCCATCGGTGCGTGTCTGAAAAACGATATAGGTCAGGCATGCTTCAGGAGCTGCCCGAGCCGAGGAAGCGCCGGGCGTAGATTCCCGCGGATCTGCATATCGTCGCCGGCATCAATCACCCGCGCCTGCTCATATGGCGCTTACCTTGCAGGTGGCTATGCGCTTGTCCTGCGGTTTACTTAAGGCACAAATTTTTGCATTATTTTAAATATTGGTGCCTTAAATGCGAAATAACGCCTCCTATCATATAATCACACCAGGAGGTTTCTTGCCATGAAGCTATTTCGCAGAGAGCATTATCTGAAGAAGATCCGCCCGTTCTACGATGACGACATGATAAAAGTCATCACAGGAATACGCCGATGCGGAAAATCATGCCTCATGGCGACCATCGTCGAGGAGCTCAAGGAACGAGGGGTTTCGGAGAAGGACATCATCTACCTCGATCTCGACAAGCGCGGCTACCGCTCCATAAAGACCCCCGATCAGCTCGAGGCCGCAATCGAGTCTCGGCTCGTCGACGACGACTTCAAATACCTCTTCATTGACGAGGTTCAAAACGTCCGCGACTACGAGGAGATCGTAAACGCCTTCAACACCGACGGCGGATTCTCCATTTTCATCACGGGCTCAAACTCCTACCTTCTTTCCGGCGAGCTCATGACCAAGCTCACCGGGCGATACATCGAGTTCGAGATGTTCACCCTTTCATTCGGCGAATTCCTGGCCATGAAAGAGTTCCTGGGCATCCAGGTGAAAGACGATCGGGTCGAATTCGAGGAATACCTCCGCTACGGCGGCTTCCCCCGCTCCCTCGAGTACGACGACGCCGAGGCGAAGGCCCACTACGTCGAAGACGTCGTGAAGCAGATCCTCGAGAAGGACATCCGGTCCAGGAATAAGATACGAAACGTCGAGGCTTTCGAACGCGTCATGACCTACATCATCAACAACTACGGTGCGCCCACAAGCCTTACCAACCTGGTCGACCACCTGAGGAACGTTGAGAAGATCGCCGTCGAGAGAAGGACCATATCGGCATACATCCAGATGCTCGTCGACGCGAAGATTCTCTGCAAATGCCAACGTTTCGACCTGAAATCGAGGAAGTCCCTTCGGGGAGAGGAGAAGTACTACCTCGCCGACCCCGGAATCTACTTCGCCAGGAACGTCGATGTGCGGCTGAATTACGGACCGTCTCTGGAGAATGCGCTCTACGTCTATCTGAGGTCCCGTGGATACAAGCTCTCGGTCGGACGAATCGGCAAGCTGGAATGCGATTTCATCGCTAGGCGCCACGATTTCTACGCCTACATCCAGGTATCCATGACGATAGCGGACCGCGATGTGGAAGAACGCGAGTACAGGCCGTTCAGGTTCATCAGGGACGGGTACCCGCGCTACCTTTTCACGTTGGATCCGCTCCTGCAGAGGCGCGAGGGCGTTAAGCATCTCAACATGATCGACTTCATGAAAGATGGCGATGACCTATTTCTATAGGCACTGTGAACCCGGAATGACCTGTGTCAAGATTTCGGACACTCACCGGTTGGATTCCGCAGCATGGCGGAACCGGATAGCATCCCATGCGCCTACAAATGGATTTCATCACTACAGCTCCACGACAACACCGGTGCCAAGCTCAACAGCCCTGCTAGCGAAGTCGAGCATTTCGGTAAAGCATGGCGAGACGACCATCGCAACCCCTGCTGAGGCGACCCTCAAGCCACAAACAGAGCCTTTTGCACCGGGACGCGTCGAAGTAATCAACATCGCCATAATCCAGCAAGGTCCCGCATGCCTTATTAATCGGATCGACGAAATCGTGTTTCAACAGAATAATGTCGCCTTGCTCCAGTCCGAACTCGTCGAAATCGCTCTCGTACCCCGGCAAAGGCTCGGGGATATCACCGTAATAGCCGACATGATCAAGGGACTCAACCAAAGAGAACGACATTTGCATTCCCCTCCTTCAAAGTCAGCCAACGGGAAATCCAGGCCAGCAAAGGCTAGCTTAATCGGTCCCGCATGGCCTTTCTTGAAATCGGACCGCCCTTCACGATGATGCAATCGCGCCAAGGTGACCTGGAGATTCGGTCGACCAACCGCTCGAGCATGTAGTTCTGCAGCATCAGCTGAGGCGACACGTTAGCGGCTTTCGCCCTGTTGTTGATAAGGGCCTTAAGCTGCATTGAGTTTCTGGTTTTCATAGCAGCACCTCCAGATACTTCCTCGCTTTCGCGGCGACACCGAGAGCGTCGGCGTAATCCTGCAATTTCGGCAGGCTTCTTCCGCTCGATGATAAATACAAACGAAAAGCCGGCGAAACCAGCTGCAAATCGGGCGATGACGTTCCCCGCAGCATGTCGCACAAAGTCCGCTCGGCGTCATATGCGCGCACAACGTTCCCATATGGGGTCCTCAGCTCGGCGCATCCCAAATCATGAAGCCCCGCGGGGGACGATTTCGCTACGATCCCGGCTTTCTTGACAGAAGAAGGGTTGTAGCCCCTCGGAAAGCTCATCGTGAGCGACTCGGGAGCGGAATCCGAAAGACCCAGCAAATACAATGCCGTATCATGCGAGAACACACCGCGCGCGAACCGATGCTGCGCCGTCACGTATTCGTCTTCCCAGGTGTCAGGCGTGCAGTACAAGCCGCGATCGACCTTGACGAGCTCGCCTCGACCCACCGCCGCAGCAAGATCTCGGCTTTGAACACTGCGGGCCGCAGCCGCTGAAGCGGTTACAAACCCCCCGCTTGCCGCCGCTATTTCCTCAATCGCCTTCGTTTCGCCCTCCGATATTTCATGCTACAGATTGAAGATTATTGTAGCATGAAAGTATCATAGCAGGGATGCTGCAACCCGGTTCAGGCATCATAGACACGGAATCCAACCGTCACCCGGCCCGTCGTACTGCGTCCTAGCCATCATTCCCCTTCTCCGGCTTCTCCATCCGCCATCTGGCCGAACGTATGCGTCCTCCCGAAGACCTTCTCGCATGAAGGACGTTCGGAAAGCCTGCTTGTGCGCAACACCGCGTTTCCGTACCTATTGCACGAAAAGGTATGCTGGACTGGCCTTCTCGGCTGGACAGGTGCAGATCCGCCTGTAGGCAAAAACCCCGAAGCAGCACCTTCTCTCATTAGTGCGAGTATCCCCGCAAGTCACAATGCCGATGTTTCCTCTAGATAAGACCGACACTGTGAGCGAAGACCACAAGGAAAGCATCGAGCACCAGGAATACAGGCAGACCAATCACGAAATACCACTTCTTGGTCTTATGGCGGACAGCATACATGGCGACAATGCCGCCGATAGCCCCACCGATCAGACCCATTCCGAGCAGGCAGGCCTCCGGAATGCGGCTTCTGCGGCTGCCGCGTGCTGCAATGGCCTTATCCACAGCGAAAAGCGCGAAGGTGGCGACATTCACCACAGCAAGGTATGCGCCGAGTACCTTGAGGGCGGAAAGAGTCCAATCACCGGCTATCCCACTCTCCCCCAAATCGACCAGCCCCAGGTCCACCGCGACGACAATGCTCCATGCAATCAGGCAGACGATGGAAAGGAACCACCAAGCGACGTTCTTCTTGTTCATCCGGCTCCGCCCGAGCGTGCCCGCCCACAGAAACAGCGCCAGCAGCGCGCCTACGGGCCCGCCCGCAATCGGGAACAAACACATGGCTATCGAGTTCGCCCTGGTATCGTCCAGCTTTGGAAACGCCCTGCAAAGGAAGAAATCGACCGTGTATGCGATGAAGGCCACCACATTGGCGGCAATCAGATAAACAACGAAGGGGTCCATGCCGCTCCTATCGGCTCGCGTACAATTCCCCGTATCGTATCATCGAGAAGAAGCCGTCTTACAGCGGAACCGGGCAATACCGGATGGGGACTATGGCGCGCTCGCTTCGCTTTCCCCATCAGAATCCTTCGCGGCTTACCCGATCGAACCTCTCTACGCTGCCCAAACCCAACCCTCGACATATCCCTAATCCTGAGACAGGTCGTCTCCCTGGCATCGGCAAGCCCGGCTGCGTCGGAAAAGAATAGTTGCCTAGGGTGCCAACGTATTTCCACGCCAACCCCTCCGACCCCCGATCTCCATGAAAGCCGCAGTTATGAAACCGCCCTGATGAAGCCTCTCCAATAAATCCCCACCGTCGGATTCACGCTTTCACTCACATTTTACGGTTAACCTCGTTGCGCCAGTATGGTATAAATGGGTCGGAGGCTCGAACGAGCTTCTGCCGAGTCGCCGGGAGTTACCTCCCGGCATCTCTTTTAAGGGGGAGAATGGCTGAATTAAGTGTCTTCGTCGACGAATCAGGTGGGCAAAATGGCACTTCGAAATATTGCCTTGTCACGCTCGTCCTTCATAACCAGCTAGATAGCATCGAAACCCTCATTGCAAGCTACGAGTCATCACTGAAAGAAAAGAATCTGCCCGATATACCGTTTCATGCCTCGCCGCTTATGTACGGCAAAGATAGGTACCGCGATATCGACCACGAAACAAGACACCGTCTGTTCTCTTGTTTCTTCATACTCGTCCGTAAGCTTCCAATCTCCTACAAGACATTTGCATACCGCAGAAGCGAAGTTGAAAATACCAATACCTTCATCGCCCGGCTCAAGAAAGACCTCGTTATTTTCCTAGTCGACAACCTAGCCTTTTTTCAGTCTTTCGAAAAAGTGAAGTTGTATTACGACAATGGCCAGAGCATGGTGACGTCCGCTCTTCACAGTGCCATTGAATTCGCGATTTCAAAGCAAGCAGTGCTTTATCGAAATGCTTCACCTTCGGATTACAGGCTCTCGCAAGTTGCCGATTTTCTATGCACGATGGAGCTTGCCGCAATTAAGTATGCGGCACACGAAGAAACATCAAGCAATGTCAAGATATTCGGCAATGCAAAGATGTTCAAGCGAAACTACCTCAGGCTCATTCGTCGCAAAGAACTTGGGCGTCAAGATTAGCGGAAGCCGGTATCGCGGCGCATATCGCCTGCCTGTATCACACCCCTCCTTGCGGGGATTCTCAAGATATCGAAACGCTCTCTCCACGCTACCCGCATCGTTATTTTGCCCCGCAGAAAAGCAACCTTTCATTGCTTGGCCTACAATGCTGAGCCCAAGGACAAAGAGACATGGTGCCAGCACCGAGCTTCAACAACCGCGCATAATGATTCGGAGGCTTCGCTATGCCGATTCCAAAACAAACGGAGGCGTTCGACGTAATTCTCAAACTGATGGAGGATGGTACAGAGTGCGCCCGAAAGAACATGAAACGATAATTCCCTTGAGCCTCCCCTTAGGGGACATCCTATACTCTGCTGTATGGAGGTGCTGATCATGGCTTTCGATTTCAAGAAGGAATACAAGGAGTTCTACCTGCCGAAGGGTACGCCGGGGATTGTGACCGTCCCAAAGGCGAATTACGTCGCAGTAAGGGGAAAGGCGACCCGAACGACGAGGATGGCGCCTACAAGCAGGCGGTGGGCATCCTGTATGCCGTCGCCTATACCCTCAAGATGAGCTATAAGACGGATTACCGGATCGAGGGATTCTACAACTACGTGGTCCCTCCGCTGGAGGGTTTCTGGTGGCAGGAAGGCATCAAGGGAATCGACTACAGCGACAAATCGACCTTCTGCTGGATCTCCGCGATCAGGCTGCCCGACTTCATAAGCGAGAAGGACCTTGCATGGGCGATCGAGACTGCGACCGAAAAGAAGAAGCTGGATTGCAGCAAAGCGGAATTCCTGGCTATCGACGAGGGGCTGTGCGTTCAGATCATGCACTTCGGCCCCTTCGACGACGAGCCCGCAACCATCGAGGCGATGGACTGGCATCTCGAGGAAAACGGTTACGAAAACGACTTCTCAAAACATCGCCTTCACCACGAGATCTACCTTTCCGACGCAAGAAGGGTATCGCCCGAGAAATGGAAGACCGTGATCAGGCACCCGATCAAGCGCAAATGACCATCCTTTTGATTAAGGAGGCCTCCTTGGCATCCACCGTCGAATATCTGGAACATATCCTAGATTTACTGCACGAAGTGCCCTGCCTAAGCCATTGCAAAATGATGGGCGAATACATCCTGTACAGCAAAGGCGTCATCTTCGGCGGCATCTACGACGACAGGTTCTTGTTGAAGGATGCGCCTGCAGCTCGCGAGGCATTCGCAACCGAACAGATTCCCTACGACGGTGCGAAGCCTATGCTTTTGGTGGACAGCAAAGACCCTGCAAAACTCGCATCCGTTGTGAGCACCATGATGCTCCAATTGCCTAAACCGAAGCACCGGAATTCCCGCAAATTGAGCTGCAAAGCAGAGGGGGATTCCGTGTAGCATGAAGCTCATCTCAAAAGCAGCAAGCCAACAAGAGACGCTAGGGTGAGACGTTCCCCTAATGCCAATCGGGAAAACAGCACGGTTACCAATACGCTGAGCTTGTCGATTTGCACAACCACGCTGACCACACCGGTCTGAATCGCCAAGTAGTACAACGGGGTTGGCAACAAAGCGCATACGGGTTTCCGGCGCCGATAGGCACGATTCGAGCACATGGTATGCTTCGGCGATGTGTTTCCCCGGCTCGAAACAGGATGGACGGTTGGTTGACGTGAAATCGGAATCGATAAGTGGATCTGCAAACGAAATTCCAAGCGGGAATCCTCGCGATCCCATCCATGTCCTATGCACCCTCAATCAGAATTACCTGGAGCACCTCGAAGTCCTCTTGGTTTCCCTGTACGTCAACAATCCCGGCGAGCACTTCGTAATCCATCTGGCGCATAGGGAAATACCCGATCATGCCCTTTCCGAACTGGCGGGAAAAATCGCACCTCTCGGCCAAAGGCTCGACCCCATCAAAGTCGAGGATGCCTTGTTCCAGGACGCACCCGTGAACAAACGGTATCCCGCGGAAATGTACTTCCGCCTTCTTGCGCATGAGCTTCTCAAGCAAGCGGCCCATGAACCGGAAAGGGTGATCTACCTCGATCCCGACATCCTGATCATCAACCCCATAAGGCCGTTATGGGAAATGAACCTGGAGGGAAATCTTTTCGCGGCAGCAACCCATGCCACCCCGCTGGACTTGACGGAAAAGGTAAACAACCTTCGACTGAACACCTCGACGTCTTATTTCAATTCAGGAGCATTGCTGATCGACTTGGTTCGAGCAGGAAAGGAAGTCGTCCGCAGCAAGGTATTCGAATACGTACGAACCCATGCCGACATCCTGATCCTTCCAGACCAAGACGTATTGAACGCGATGTTCGGGAACCGTATCCTCGAAATCCCGGAATTGATTTGGAATTACGATGCCCGCATGTACCGTGCGTACGAAGCGTCAACCCTTGGTGAGGCGGACGAAAACTGGATTATGGATAATACAGTAGTGCTGCATTTCTGCGGACGGGCAAAACCCTGGAAACCGCGCTATCCATTCCGTTTTGGCACCCTTTACAGGCACTATATGAGCCTGACCCGAAGGCTCCTCGACTCCGACGAAAGAGACTAGATTCCCGGCTCATGCATGCTCAGGCAAAAGACAACGATACCGGGTCATCCCAAGCGCATCGCTTCAAGAAAAGCCTCGTTCGAAGCAATCGCGAACAAGCCTCCCCTTCCAAAAGATTCCTTATTCCAAAAAACTCAAACCCTGCAGGATCGCTTCGATATCTCCAACATCCCGAGGGTCGCGATCCGTGGCTAACCAGAGCTTGAGCAGGCTCAGGATTCCACCGCTGATAAAGGCTGCGAGCGAAGATGCCGGCACCTGCAGATTATTCGACACCGATCGGTCGTCGATAATCGCCTGCTCGATATCGCGCGTCATCACATCTCCCAAAGCATCCAAAAGCACGGTGGAAACCGAGCTGCCCATCACATTGTCCACCAGCTTCTCATGCTCCAATAGGAACCTGACGAGCTCGTTCAGCATACGCGTCTCATGTTCCTGAACGGATACCGGCTCGGCCTGGCTCAAACAGCGTTCCTCGAACTCGTCGCGCAAACTCTCTATATAGAACACGAAGAATTCGTTCTTGTCTGCAAAATGCTTGTAGAAGGTCGTACGTCGAATGAGGGCCTTATCGCAGAGCTGGGCAATCGTAATGTCCTCGTAGGGCATCTCCTCCAAAAGGCACGTGAACGCCCGAATCAATGCCGCATATGTCTTCTCAACACGCAAATCCATAGTGATCCCACCGAACCTTGGGGCCGCATGAGCCCGAAAGCACAAATAACGAACGAATAACACGCTAATGCAATTTAGCGAATGTGGCTTGCAAATTATCTCGCGACGCCTAAAATAGCGCAAGATAGATAACAGATGTTGTTTATTTCACAGTTGTTATTGATTGCGAGTACCTATGACGAGAAAAATAGGAGACGTTCGACGCAGCTTCTTCTCCAGAGTGGTGAATCACAGGATGCCGATTGTGGCAGCCTATTTGGTAGTAGCTGCAATATGCGGACTGCTCAGCCAGTTCGTAGGTGTGAACTACGACATGAACGACTACCTTCCCGAAGATGCCGCCTCCACGCAAGCACTCGATGTTATGGAAGAAGAATTCGACGGCGATATCCCCAATGCGCGCGTCATGGTCAAGGACGTTGGCCTCTCCGAAGCGCTCGAGTACAAAGACCGCATCGCAGCGGTCGACGGCGTAACGAGCGTCACCTGGCTCGATGATGCGGTTGATTTGGAAATCCCGCTCGAGTTAGCCGATCAAGATACCGTCGAAACCTACTACAAAAACGATAATGCGCTGTTCAGCGTTGCTATCGATAACTCCAAGCGCCTTTCCGCCGTCGATGAGATCCGCACTATCATCGGCGACGATGGGTGCATGACCGGCGCGGCAGTGTGCACTGCAATCGCCACGGAGTCGACAGTATCCCAGATTGCTAAAGTCGCAGCTTTCGCAATCGTGTTCATCTTACTCATCCTGGCCCTCACTACGACCACCTGGATCGAGCCGATACTGGTTCTGATAGGCCTGGGCGTATCGGTGCTCATCAATAACGGAACCAACCTCATGTTCGGCACCATTTCGTTCGTAACCAACGCCGCAGGCTCTATCCTGCAAATCGCGATTGCCCTTGACTTCTCGGTGTTCCTGTTGCACCGTTACGCGGAATGCCGCGGTACCACCTCAAGTCCCGCAGAGAACATGGTCGAAGCGCTTTCAAAGACATCCACGGCAATCCTCTCGAGCGCCTGCACGGTTATGATCGGATTCTTAGCGCTTACGGTCATGCAGTTCCAGATCGGTCCCGACTTGGGTTTCGCCCTGGCCAAGGGAATCCTCATCAGCCTCATCACCGTATTCACCTTCACGCCGGCCCTGTTCGTCTGCTGCGAGAAAGCCTATGCAAAAACGGCGCATCGTCCCTTCATCCCGAAACTCGACGGATTCGCCCGCGTGGTCCGGCGCCTCTGCATCCCGCTTGCAGCGCTGTTCCTGCTGCTCCCCGCTCCCGCATTCCTGGCCTCTACTTCGGAAGATATCGACTACATGTACGGTTCTTCCCATATATTCGGACCCGAAACCCAGCTTGGAGCGGACACGCAGACCATCACCGAAATCTTCGGCAACAACGACACCTACGTGCTCATGGTTCCCAAAGGCGACCTGGCACGCGAGAAGCAGCTTTCCGATGCGCTCCACGACATCCCCGAAGTATCGAGCATCATCAGCTACGTTGACGTTGCGGGAACAGCCATCCCCACCGATATGGTTGACAGCGACACGCTCTCGCTGCTCCAATCCGAGCACTACTCGCGCATGGTAGTGAGCGTGAAGGCAGAGTACGAAGGCAAAGAAACCTTCGACCTTGTCGAACGCGTCCGAGGCGTGGCACAAAAGATATATCCGGACGAATGGCTGCTCGCCGGCGAAGGCGTCTCTACCACCGACCTCATGCTGACCATCGTGGAAGACAAGGAAAAGGTCGATCTCATCGCCGTGGGCGCAGTGCTCTTGGTGTTGCTCCTCGCAACCCGTTCCCTCAGCCTGCCCGTTATCTTGGTGTTCGTCATCGAAACATCCATCTGGCTGAACTTCGCCGTCCCCTATTTCTCGGGCGCATCGGAATTCTACCTGTCCTACCTCATCGTAAGCGCCGTGCAGCTTGGCGTCACGGTCGACTACGCAATCCTGCTCACCGACCGTTACAAGGAACTGCGTCGCGAGATGCCGAAGAAGCAGGCATTGCACGAATCCATCACGGCCGTCACCATTCCGGTCTGCACGAGCGGCATCGTATTGACGGTCGTTGGTTTCCTCCTCTCGTTCATATCCACACACGGCGTATTGGCGCAGCTTGGCCACTTCTTAGGAGTGGGCGTGCTCATGAGCCTGGTCGCCATCCTTGTGATCCTGCCGGGCTTCTTGTACGCGCTCGACGGTCTCATCGGGAAGACCACCCTGCACGCCTGCTTCCTCAAAAAGCCAAGCCCATCGCATCAGATCATCGAGCAATCCGGCGAATAGCGAATCGAAAGGATCACTGTTATGGAAAATCAATTTCATCGTGCACTGGCAGCGGGAAGCCTGGCGGGCATCCTGGCGGTAGGAACCGTGCCGTTCGAAGCCTTCGCCGATACCGAGACGCAAGAAACCGCCGAATCCGGCAACAAGGAATCGGGCTCCGACCAGCAAAGCTCAACATCCAAGGATGAGACGATCTACGTAAGGGCCAGCGCAACCGGGACGGTAGAAGGCGTATACGCCGTGAACATGTTCGAGGCAGGTTCCGGCCAGGTGAAAGACGCCGCCGATTATGAGAGCGTGAAGAACCTCACCACCACCGAATCCCTCGAACAGCAGAAAGGCATAGTCGCCTTCGACCTCACCGATGACGAACCGTTTTACTACCAGGGAACACTCACAACCGGCGTCGCCCTGCCCTGGAGCATCTCCATCGAGTACTATCTCGACGGAAAACAGGTTCAGCCAGATGATCTTGCGGGTAAGTCGGGCGACTTGCGCATGGAAGTGAGCATCGAATCACGCACCGACGCCACAGAAATCGGCGTGTCCGACTTCGCGAACAGCTATCTGGTGCAAGCTCAGGGAACCTATGATTCGGGCAAGTTCAGCCTGGAGTCGGCTGGCGATGCCATGACGGCATCCGCAGGCAACAACTCGATCGTCACCTGCATGGTTTTGCCAGGAGAAAGCAAGACCTACACTATCGAGGGCAAGGCGTCCGATTTCGAGAGCAGCGGTTGGCAGGTAACGGCATTGCCGCTTTCGCTTGCCATCGATTTGGCAGGTGAAGACACTTCGGAACTCTCCGAAAAGACCGGCCAGCTGGAAGATGCCACGGGACAACTTGCTGATGGCGCAGGTCAAGTGCGCGATGGCGCGGGAGAGCTTGCTGATGGCGCGGAACAGCTCTCGGATGGCGCAGATTCGCTGGCCTCGGGTGCGGAAAGCGCTGCCGACGGAGCGGAGGGCCTCGCCGACGGTGCGCAGAATGCCGCCGATGGATCGAACGGCGTTGCAGCAGGGGCCGATGAGCTCTCGCAGAAAATGGACGAGCTTGCCGAAGGCCTTGATGGCGCCGCGGATGCCGCAACCCAGATCAGCAGCTATAGCGCACCTTTGAACGAAGGCTGGGGAGCAATCTCGGGCGGAATATCCGACCTTTCTGCCGGAGCGGATCAACTGGCCCAAGGGGATGCGGCCTTCCAGGGCGCAATCGCCTCCAGCCAGGCAAATGCAGCGGCAGGTGCCGCAAGCTTCGATGCGGAGCAGGGAAACTATGCAGGCGCGCTGGGCAGCTACCAAGCGGCTGCAGCCCAGTACGAGGCTGCGGTTGCGCAATATTCGGCAGCAGTCGAAAGCGAGGATATCGCAGCCATGAACGGGGCGGTTCAGGCGATGAACGATTCCGTTTCCGCAATGAACGGCGCCGTCTCTTCCATCGACGCATCCGCGCAGGCCATGGCGCAAGCGGCAGCCTCCGCAGGTGCATATAACGCCCTTTCCGAAGTCCAGGGAGGATAC
Organism: Eggerthellaceae bacterium; assembly: GCA_051878795.1. GTDB lineage: Bacteria > Actinomycetota > Coriobacteriia > Coriobacteriales > Eggerthellaceae > W1P20-047. The sequence continues at coordinate 14,837 of JBJEKU010000103.1, read as the reverse complement.
AGCGACATCTCGTACGGTATCTCGAGCGTACAGGCTGGCGCAAGCCAGCTCAACGCCGGTGCCAACGACTCTGCAAGCGGCTTCGGTGTGAGCCTGCAATCCTATACCGACGGCGTCGATCAGCTTGCTGCCCAAATGCCCGCGGCGGTCAAGGGCGCCAATGATGCAGCCGCAGGAGCCGGCACGCTTGCCGAAGGCGCAGGCAGCCTCTCTTCGGGGCTCGGCACCCTTTCCAACGGAGCCGCATCGCTCTCGGCGGGCACGAAAGAGCTTTCCAGTGGCGCGGGCGATCTAGCCGATGGGGCCGCGTCCGCAACCTCGGGCGCGAACAGCCTGGAAGCCGGAACAGTAGCCCTTGCCAACGGCGCCGCGCAGCTGGCAGAATCCGTGCGCGGCATGGACCAGCAGGTCCTTGACGAACTACAGAAAGCAATCGATGAGAAGCTCGGATCCGACTTCGAAGAGCATTCCTTCGTGGTTCCCTCCAACACCAACGTAGGCTCGGTGCAGTTCATCTACATGCTCGACGGCATTACCATCCCCGACGAAGGGGAATCAGGCGAAACCCAGGAGGCTGAAGCCCAAGAGGAAGAAGAGCCCCAGGCCGAAGAGGAAGGATTCTTCGACAAGGTCAAAGCGCTGTTCACCAGCACCAAGAAGGAAGATTAGCGAATAATCTAGATAGATGAGGAAGCCTGATTCGAAAGTAGAGCTGAAGCGGAGAAAACAGAACGAATGTCGTGTTAAGGATGGAGAGCGTTCGAAATGAGTGATTTCGAACGAAAAGCCCAAGCCTGAACAACCCTCACCATCCGTTCCGCTCTTTGCGCTTTTCCCAACAGATGGGATTTCAAGCCCCCAAGCAAACGCAATGATATATACTATTATTCTTGTTGATTAATAGTATATATCGGAGCTTGCCATGAACAAGAAAGACTTGGTTCAAACTCTTCTGAGCATCGATGAAGAAACGTGGCTCACAATCGGACAGAGAGATCCTAAACCCCTCGTAGTTATCGTTGGCGGTGCGGCATTCATGCTCAGGGATCTCACTCCGAGAAAGGTGACCCATGATATTGATATTTATGCAGCCAACGAGGCGATTAGAGGCATACTCCGTATGTACCCGCAGGTCAACAGATCAGTAGCGGCCTATGCAGACCAGATACCCTACAACTTCGAAGATCGTCTAACCGTTCTAGATATCGGGTCCAGAGCAATCGAGTTCGTTACGCCGAGCGTTGAGGATATGGTCGTTATGAAACTTTATGCCGAACGTCCCAACGATATCCAAGACATCGACGGTGCCGTTGACGCAGATTCGATCGATTGGAACCTGCTGGAACGATTGGTCTACGATAAGGATGAGGCAGCCGCTTCTGCACTTTCGAACAGGCGCTATGAGGAAATGAAGTCGGCCTTCGAAAGAATGAAGGAAAGGTGTGTAAGGTGAATCTGACATTCAAAGGTTTTTTGCGATCCTACTGCCGCGAACTAACAGATCTTCAAACTGACAGTCTAAAAAAACTGCTGACTGCCGTCTTGAACGAAGCACCCGCAGCTGCCGAGGCGCTCATGTGTTTCGCTGCCGCACAGGGTAAGGCAGATTACCTTGCAAACTTGGCATCTAGAACTAGCCTTGAATCCGACTACCGGCAGATGGCCGACATCCTGAAAGATGAAGCAGACCTGGAAGGATACCTTAGCAGCAGAAAAGCGCCCGTCCGCTACGAGAAGATCTGGCTTGCCTATCGAGCAAAAAAAGAGGCGATCAAGGCAGACAGGAGGGTGATAGCACTCATGAGAGAGAAAACCCTCAAGGCCCTGAAAAAATCGCATCTCACAGTTTACGGCTTATGCAAGCAGCTGAATCTCAACCGCGGGAATGTCTATGCCTACCTGAATGCAGGAGACGTCACCAAAGTGAGCAGGGATACAGCTAGGCTTCTTATGGAAGCCGCGGGAGCATAAGCCCCGACCCATCCGTAGGAGATTCAGAACGCAAACAAGGCAAAGACACCTGAGAAGCCAGAACGATACAAGCGGCTAATGCAACGGTCCCTACTGCGCAAGGGCCTCGTTCATGCTTCCCGTGCGATACCCCCGCACATCCAGGGTCACGTAGGAGAAGCCGAATTCCTTGAAGGCGGCGTGCACTTCCGCCCGCATGCGCTCATCCATGAACCGAGGGAAATCCTCGGGCAGCAGCTCGATGCGGGCAAGGTCGCCGTGAATGCGCACGCGAACCTGCCGAAAGCCCACGTCCAGCAGCAGCTGCTCGGCTTCGTCCACCATGCGCAGCTTCTCTTCGCTGATCGGATCGCCATACGGGAAACGGCTTGCCAAGCAGGCGAAGGATTGCTTATCCCAGGTGGGAAGCTGGAGATAGCGGGAAAGGGAACGGATTTCGTCCTTGGTCAAACCCGCGTGGCGCAAGGGGCTTAACACGCCCAGTTCGGCGATAGCCTTCATACCGGGACGGTAGTCGCCCTCATCGTCCAAGTTGGAGCCTTCGGCAACCGCCGCCATCCCCTCCGCCCGAGCCACCTGGCCGATCTTCCCGAACAGCTCCCGCTTGCACAGGTAGCAGCGGTTCGGCGGATTTTGGGCAAAGCCCCCGATTTCCAGCTCGTCAAAAGCAACGACAAGCTGCCGGATGCCTTCTGCCTCGCAGAACGCCTTCGCCTCATCAAGCTCCCGTTGCGGGAACAGTCGGGAGGAAACCGTCACTGCAAGCACGGATTCTCCCAGCACCTCATGCGCCGCGTGCAGCAGAAGGGTGGAATCGACACCCCCCGAAAAGGCAACCGCACAGCTACCGAGCTCGGCAAGGCTTTCCTTCAGCACCTCGTATTTTTCCAGTAGCGCCTCATCCATATGCGACTGCCCTCCTCATCCGCGCCAGGAAGCATCTGCCGCTCCCCTACCTTCTTATCCCTGCCAGGTCCTTCACGACCTCGCCTGCGATGATCAAGCCCGCAACCGATGGCACGAAGGCAACGCTGCCGGGAATGCTCCTGCGGCCGGAAGGCGGCTCTTCCGCGACAGGCTGACCTTCGCCGGGAGTGATGGGAACCTCTTCCGAATACACCACCTTCAGCTTGCCGACACCGCGTTTGCGCAGTTCACGGCGCATCACCTTTGCCAAGGGACACACCTGGGTATCGTAGATATCCGCCACTTTGAAGGCGCAGGGATCCAATTTGTTGCCGGCACCCATAGAACTCACCAGCGGTATCCCGCGCTCCTGGCACACCTCCGCCAACTCCAGCTTGGCTGCCACCGTATCCACCGCATCAACCACGTAATCGTATTCGCCGAAGGGGAATTCGTGGGCGTTCTCAGGCAGGAAGAAGCTGGCATGGATGCGCACGTCTGCCTTGGGATTGATCTGCAGGATACGCTCGCGCATGACCTCGACCTTCTTCCTTCCCACCGTTTGGGTGGTGGCGATGATCTGGCGGTTCAAGTTAGTCAGGCTCACCTCATCGTTGTCGATCAGGTCGAAGGCGCCCACGCCGCTGCGGGCCAGCGCCTCGCACACATAGCCGCCCACACCACCGACGCCGAACACCGCAACGCGGCTTTCGGCCAGCTTGGACATGGCATCGCATCCCAGCAGCAACTGGGTTCGAGAGAATTGATCGAGCACGGAAGCTCCCTTTCTTCTGCGGTCCTATCAAGACAGTCGTATCTCAAACGAAACTTTTTGCCGTTATCGGCAATAAACCATAGCTTTTCGCGGTCATGAGCCCACGGCATTTTGCCGATGCGCGATATAGTCCAATCGTTACCGGGCCCCCTGCCAAACGGTTCATCAGCATAATCGGCAAGACACCGCTCAGCACGAACCCGCGAGAGAATCGATGAACTGCTGGGCAACGCGCCCGGACACTCCCCCATGGCGGATGGCCCAGGCATCCGCTTGGCGCAGCAACTCCTCTTCATCGGGCACGTATGCCAGCTGCCTTTTCGCCAGCTCCAGCACGATTTCCCTGTACAGGGCCGCCGAAGGCTTCCTGAAGTTGATGGCCACCCCGAACCGCGCGGCTAAGGACATCTTTTCCTGAACCGTGTCGCTGCGATGGATGTCGCCATCATGCTCCATGTCGTCCCGGTCTCCCCATTTCTCGCGGATGAGATGCCGGCGATTGGAAGTGGCGTAGATGAGCACGTTTTCGGGGCGCGATTCCAAACCGCCTTCGATAACCGCCTTCAGGTATTTGTACTCCACCTCGTTCTCTTCGAAAGACAGATCGTCGATGAAGATGATGAAGCGGTAATTCCTGCCCTTGACCAGGCTCACTACGTTGGAAAGGTCTTCGAACTGATGCTTATGCAGCTCGATGATGCGCAAGCCGGACACATAGAATTCGTTGAGCAGCGCCTTCACGCTGGTCGACTTTCCCGTGCCCGCATCTCCGTACAGAAGCACGTTATTGGCGGGTTTTCCCTCCAGAAAGGCCCTGGTATTCGCCAGCAGCTGCTCTTTCTGCACCTCGAAGCCCACCAAATCGGATAAGCGGACGTCATCCAGGTTGTTGATAGCCACGAACTCGAATCCGCCGCGTTCCATGGGAACCAGCGACCCGCGCTCCTCTTCCCCACGAGGGACGCATCCGTTGTCCTTGCGGATGCGGAAGGCCCTATTCAAACCGAAGGCACCCACGCCATGGATCTCATAGGCATCGCACATGACCTGGTAGAACTCGCGCGAATCCGCCGCAACAGCAAGCCGGTCGCGCACCGAGCGCACGATTTCCGACACGCAGCGGAAATAACTCTTCCTGTCCTTGGCGACGGCTTGGTAATTGCACGTCAAGCTCAGAAGATCGGTCCCCAGCCGCTCTTCCATTTCGGTGAAGTCGAAGGCGAACAGCTCTCGGAATACCTGGAAGTCGGACAAGACGATACCGGTAATACTACCCTGCTGGATGCTACGGCGTTCAGCGGTGAGCGAGAAGGAGTTCTCGTTGGTCAGCAGCACGAAAGTCAGGTAGCTCTGCCACAGATTCCCGTCGAAGGCATAGCGCGTTGCCATGTCCAGCAGGTGCTTCACCTGCACATTCACCACAGGGAGCAGAGCTGTAGGATCGACGGACCCCTCTTCGAGCCGACGCGAAACGTCCGCCAGATTTCGCAGGATACCCTGTTCGTCAAGGTCGCTGTACACGACCAGCCTATCAAGAAGCCTGTGCATGCTGTGCCTTTCCAGTCTTTCCGGCAATAATCCGCTACTTCATCATTCCCACGGATCGGCACAAAGCCCATCCATCGAGCAGTCCACATCCCAGCAAGCAATCGAAGGCCCTGCCGTCAGCGAAGCAGCCCCCTCGAAAAGCCGGACCTACCTCTGCCAGCATACACTTGAAAAGGTCGCAAGGCCAACAACGGCACCTGATAGTGCAGACGCATCCGATCTTGCCTCAATCTTGCCTGGAGCGGGAGACAACAGCAACGACGCCGCCCCCATCGGGAAGGGCACCGTCGGATCGGTTGCAAAAGACAGCCGCCCCTTGCAGAGGTCCGCAAGGAAGGCGGCTGCTGATATCAGGTTTTCGTGTATTCCCAGACAGGTCGCGCGCAGGTTCCTTACTCGTCTACCTTGGGGAACAGGGCAGTGGACAGATAGCGCTCGCCGGTGTCAGGCAGGATCACAACGATGTTCTTACCTTCGTTTTCGGGACGTGCAGCCACAATCGCCGCAGCAGCAAGGGCGGCACCGGAAGAGATACCGGTGTTCACGCCTTCGGTCCGCGCAAGCTCCTGGGAAGTTGCGATCGACTGGGCGGTGGAAACGGAGATGACCTCGTCGACGACATCGGCATCGTAGTTCTTCGCCACGAAGCCCGGGATGATTCCCTGAATGCCGTGGGAGCCGGGCTTGCCGCCATCCAGAATCGGAGACTCTTCGGGCTGCACGGCGATAATCTGCAGGCCCTCCTTGCGGGGCTTCAGCGCCTGGCCGATGCCGGAAATGGTTCCTCCAGTACCAACGCCGCCGATCACGATGTCGACCGCACCTGCGGTGTCACGCCAGATCTCTTCGGCGGTAGTGGCGGCATGGATAGCCGGATTGGCGGGATTCTCGAACTGCTGCGGGATGAAGGAATTGGGGGTGGCGGCGTGGATCTCTTCCGCCTTGGCGATAGAGCCCTTGATGCCGTCGGCTGCAGGGGTGAGCACAAGCTCGGCACCGTACTGGCGGATAAGCGCCCTGCGCTCGACGGAGAGGCTTTCAGGCAGAACGATAACCACCTTGTAGCCAAGGGCTGCACCATACGCGGCAAGGGCGATGCCGGTATTGCCCGAAGTAGGCTCGATGATGGTACCGCCGGGCTTGAGGATGCCGTCACGTTCCGCCTGAGCGATCAGGCTGTAGCCGATACGGTCCTTAACGGAACCGGCAGGATTGCGATACTCCAGTTTTGCAAGAACCCTTGCCTTCAGATTGTTATTCGCAGCAAATCGATTCACCTGCAGAAGCGGGGTATTGCCGATGAGCTCGATGACGGACTGGGCGACGTTTTCGTTGAGAACGGCAGGTTGTGGCATTGCTTCCTTCTTTCCTCGTGGCCCTTGCGGGGCTGCTTTCGATCACGGCCCCATTCTCCTACTACTTCACTAGGTTTTAAAGCCCCAATATGGGATCCACTCTGACGAAATACCTGTAACCAGGTATCGATTATCCCTATATTCGCAGGTCATAGCCACTTTTACTTAAGCCTGCCATATACAAGGGCAGCCAGGTCTGCGCCTGGCTGCAACAATCGCTTATCTCGTTGCCTGCTTCCTTTCGTGATGGGCATGTCAGACAACAGGGAATGCGGTACGGAATGGGAGGCGAAGGGGATCCCGCCGATCTCCTTCGCCTATTCGACTAGCTCGCCACCCGCCTTCGCAGTCTGACGTCTCCGGAAGGCAGAAGTCCCGCACAAAAGCAGTCTGTCCCTATGCGCGGCGGCGATGGTCGACCTTGCGCGCCAGCCAATCGCCCAGAGTCTGGAAGATGATGACCAGAACGACGCACAGGATGATGGAGAACAGCATCACATCGGGCATGAATCGCTGATAGCCATAACGGATGGCCACGTCGCCCAGACCGCCCGCACCGACGGCACCGGCCATCGCGGAATAGCTGAACAGGTTGATGAAGGTGATCGCCAAGCCGCGGATGAGGGACGGCAGGGTTTCGCGCAGCACCACCTTCACGATGATCTGGACATTGCTGGAACCGAAAGCCTTCGCCGCCTCGATCAGAGAGGGATCGCATTCAGTCAGGGATTGCTCGACGATACGCGCAACGAAGGGTGCCGCGCAGATAGTCAGGGGCACGATCGCACCCGCAACGCCCAGCGAGGTTCCCACCAGCAGGCGGGTGAAGGGAATCAGCGCCACCAGCAGGATGATAAAGGGGATGGAGCGGCCGATATTGATGATCCAACCCAGCACGGTATTGAGAACGCGCATGGGATGAAGGCCGTTGGGCGCAGTCACGTGGAAGGCAATGCCCACCGGCAAACCGATGATGTACGCGAAGAAGGTGGATGCAACGGTCATCACCAAGGTGGCGACGGTCGCATCGAAGAACAGCTCGCCGTATTCGGCGAAGAAAAGCGCGATATCCACCTATGCCTCCTTTTCCACGGTGAGCGTGGAGCTGACCGCACCGGTATGCAGCAGGAACTTGGCCGCATCGCTCTGCGGATTCTCGAACACATCCGTAACAGGACCCTGCTCGACGATAACTCCCTTATCGATAACCGCTACGCGGTTGCAAATCTGCTCGACCACCGCCAGGGCATGGGTGATAACCACCAAGGTGACGCCCAGTTTCCGGTTGATATCCTTCAAAAGGTCCAGGATCTGGATGGTCGTACGGGAGTCCAACGCGGACGTCGCCTCATCGCACAACAGGAATTCGGGTTCGTTCACAAGAGCTCGGGCGATGGCGACGCGCTGTTGTTGGCCGCCGGAAAGCTCGGATGGATAACGCCCTTCCTTCCCCTCCAAGCCCACCAGCTTGAGAAGCTCCCTCGCACGCGCTTCGGCCTTTGCCTTATCGACGCCACGGATCCTCATGGGATACATGACGTTCTTCAGCACGGTCTGCTGTTGGAACAAGCTAAAGTTCTGGAAGATCATGCCGATGTTATGGCGGGTTTCGTTCAGCTGCTTGCCGGTGTAATCAGTGATATCCTGCCCGTCGATGATGATCCGGCCGTTGGTCGGACGCTCGAGCAGGTTGATGCAACGGACCAGCGTGGACTTGCCGGCACCGGATTCGCCGATGATGCCGAACACATCGCCATCATTGATGGTCAGATTGATATCGAAAAGGGCTTGGAACTTCCCTTCTCTGGTTTCATAGACCTTGTCTACGTTCTTGATCTCGATCATTTCGATTCCTTCATGCGAATTAGGTTGTTTCGGGAATGAAGCCCAAGCAACGGAAAGTCCGTTTCTCTGGAGTCCCCAGACACGCTGATGCGCTGCCCGAAGTGCAGCGCATCGCGAAGGAGCTTTTCCCGAAAGGGACGTCTTGGCGACCCGAAGGCATCGGAATCGCCAAGACGTATCGACTAGGACAAGGTCAGGGGAACAACGGCTCCGTTGTAGGTTTCCTCGATATACTTGGCAACCTCATCGGACTGGCAAGCAGATACCAGCGCCTTAATCTTTTCGGAATCCTGGTTGCCATCAGCAACTGCGATGATGTTGCCGTACTGTTCGGCAGCCACGCCTTCAGCGGACTCGACAGCCAGGGCGTCGGCGACATCCAATCCAGCCTCGAGGGCATAGTTGCCGTTGATGATGCCGAAGTCAACGTCCTGCAGGGAGTGGGAAACCTGGGCGGCTTCCAGCTCGACGATTTCCAGGTTCTTGGGATTGTCGACGATATCCTTGGTGGTTGCGGTCACGCCAGCACCATCTGCCAAGGTGATCAGGCCTTCCTGCTGCAGCAGAAGAAGGGCGCGTGCCTCGTTGGTGGTGTCATTGGGAACGGCGATCTTCGCACCGTCGGCGATGTTCTCCAGATCGGAGGACTTGCCGGCATACAGGCCGAAGGGCTCGTAGTGAACGTAACCGGCATTGACCAAGTTGGTGCCATTTTCCTCGTTGAAGGCATCCAGGTAGTTGATGTGCTGGAAGTAGTTGGCATCCAGCTCGCCGGATTCGACAGCGGTGTTGGGCTGGACGTAATCCTCGAACACGGTTACCTGCAGGTCGTAGCCCTGCTCTTCCAGAATGGGGGCAACGGCGTTTTCCAGCACCTCTGCATGGGGAGTGGGGGTCGCGCCGACGGTGATGACCTTGTCGTCTCCGCCGCCCGCATCCTGGGATGCACCGCACGCAGTAAGCCCGAAGCATCCAACCGCCAACACTGCCACCGCCGCGAAAGCGGCAATCTTCTTTTTCAGCACCATGATTGATTCCCTTCTATCGTTAATTACTCGTAACATCATGTTTTCTCATATAAAGCCTGGGCCCGATGTGCTTCGAAAATGATAAATGAGGAACCGCTCATGAATGAAATACCCCTTTTCTATACCTTGCTATCTGTTTTTCATATAACGGCTAAGCTTCCCCATTGAATGCTATTGCACGTCCCATCAGGCACGAAAAGTTCAAACCGGTTCCAGCGATATCTGGATAGCAGAAATCAGCCCGGCCATGCGCTTTATTGCAAGTATTGCGAAACCCGGCGGCAATAAGGAGCAGGCATTATCGAAAACGAGTAATACGGATAATGTTCAGATTCCGCAGGTAGCGAACACGAACTACCCGACGACCTTCGACAACAAGGCGGCGGTCTGCTGAACGACCTGAGCCTTGGGCACCCGCCCTTTTTCGGAAACCCACCACTTTGCCGCGCCGATCAACGCACCGGCAAACAGCTGCGCAATGACCTCCGGAGACCCAGGCAACCCCACTCCCATCCGAGCCTCTTCTTCCAATCTCTCCCTCACATCAAGGGCGGTTTGCTCGGAAATCACATCGAGCATGTATGGGAGCATGCTGCTCTTCGCAACCGATTCGACAAGGCCCTGGTTTTCTTCGATGAAGTCGAACAACGACTGAACGATATTGAGAAAGAAACTCTGGAGGCCTGCGATATTTCGCTCGTTCCGTCTTAAAAAACGATGCTGGATCTCCTTCACGTAAAAACCGAAGAAGTCGTACTTGTCTGCAAAATGTTTATAGAAAGTCGCACGGCGCACCATCGCCCTATTGCAGAGCTCGTTCACAGTAACCTGCTCGAAGGGCATTTCCTCGAGCATCTGCGTGAACGCATTCGTCAAAGACAGATAGGTTTTCTGCACCCGTAGATCCTGTTTCTCTCCCATGCGCCTTCCCGTACCCGTGATTGACACTTCCCTTTGCCTTGTCAACTAACGTACATAAACGCACAACTTGGCCCCTGTACGAAAGCGACGCCTTCAATACTATTTGAGCTGGGACATTTGTCAATTATCTCGCATCTGTTCCGAAGCGTCCAAAGGAACGAGAGGAGCTTTACCAGTGAGGAACTACGATCGCGTCAACCCCCGCAAGCCCGAAGGTATCGAAGGGCGTCACGCTTACATTGTGGGCGGCGGCATTGCAGGACTATCCGCTGCAGCCTTCTTGGTACGAGATGCCCAGATGCCAGGCGAGAACATCACCATCTACGACCAATTGCCCGTGTTCGGAGGCTCCATGGATGCCTGCGGCAACGCCGAAACCGGCTATGTTGCTCGCGGCGAACGCGAACTCGAACCCTATATGGAGTGCCTGTGGGACCTGTTCAGCACCATCCCCTCCCTGTACGAAGAAGGCCGATCCGTCCTCGACGAAACCCGCGAGTGCAATCGTGATTGGGAAATAAATTCGGTGCATCGCCTCTGGGAACGCGGCTTCGTCCCCCATGATGAAAGCGATATGGGCCTGACCCCTGTCGTCCGACAGCAGATGATAATGATGTTCACCACTCCCGAAGAAGAGCTGGAGTACGTGACCATCGAACAATGGTTCGATGCGAGTTTCTTCGAAAGCAACCTGTGGTATTACTGGTCGGCGATGCTTGCATTCCAACCCTACCAGAGCCTGATCGAAATGCGCCGCTATGCAGTCAGGTTCATGCATCAGCTGCATCTCATCAAGTCTCTGAAGCAGATTCTGCGCACCAAGTACGACCAATACCACAGCTTGATTCTGCCGCTTCAAGCTTATCTGAAGGATCATGGTGTGAACTTCGTCTCCGAAACCACCGTCACTGACATGGATCTCGAAATCGACGGAATCAGTAAGACCGTCACTGCCCTACGTATGGAGTGCAACGGAAAAGAGACGTGCCAACCCGTCGGACAGAACGATATGGTGTTCTTCACCAATGGATCCATGACGCAGAATTCCACACGCGGAAGCATGACCGAAGCCCCGATAATGAACACCGACACCCGAAAGCGCGGCTGTTTCACCCTCTGGGAAAAACTCGCCGCGAAAAGCGATGACTTCGGTCACCCGGAGAGATTCACCTTCGACCCCATAGCCACCAACTTCGTGAGCGCGACCATCACGATCAAGGATTACCCACAGCTGTTCGATTACATCGCCGAAAAGACCGGCAACCCCACAGGCAAGGCGGGCGTTACCACATTCGTCCATTCTCCTTGGTATATCAGCCATAGTGCGGCACTTCAGCCCATCGAACCCAACCAGCCCGAAAACGTCCAGGTTCTTTGGATTTACGGCCTGCATGCGAACAACTGCGGTGAATACGTCGACAAACGCATGATCGACTGCAATGGCGAGGAGATACTTCAGGAGCTGCTGTACTGGTACGGTCTCGAAGACCGATACGACGAGATCCGCGAACACTGTACCGTCATCCCCACGGTCATGCCCTACATCACCAGCCAGTTCATGCCGCGCAGCCAGAAGGACCGTCCCGAGATCATTCCCGAAGGATCCCAGAACCTCGCGTTCATCGGCCAGTTCGTCGAGCTGCCTGGCGATGTGGTGTTCACCGTGGAAACCAGCATCCGAACCGCCATGACCGCCGTTTATCGCATGACCCATCTGGACCGCCCCGTCGATCCGCTCTTCGAGGGACAGTACGACATCCGCATGGTAAAGGCGGGCCTGCTCACCATGACCGGCAAAGACAAGATCGAGATGTCCGACCTGCCGAAGATAGACCCCTTCAAATTGCCGAAGATGATGAAGCAGATCCTCGATGGCATCAACCAGATTCCCGAAGTGCCCGCAGCATATTCAGAACTATGGGAAAACCGCTAGTTAAGCGAATAATCCTGCCATCATCTCGAAAAAGCCAAAAACCGATAAAAGCGGAGCACGGCATCAATCGCCTGCCCCGCTTTCTCTATTCCTTCCTTTGCGAACTAACCGCCTCGTCCCACCTTAAAAGGCGTCGACCGGAATCCCATTCGTCAGGTGAGAAACCCGGTGCGTTAAGGGCATTGCGAAAGGCCTACACAGCAGACCTTTAACCCCTCACCAAATTCCCTATGACGAAGCAAGCGCCTCGGCCAAGTACGCAGGGGTGATGTTTTCGGGGATGGGGCACTGGTACGGATGGCCGGTCTTTTCCTTGAACTGTTCCTGAGCCTTCTTCAACAACTCGGGGTCATTGTAGGTATCGATCGCCGTCGCCGCGATGATCTGCCCCGCGAACAGCATTCCCCTATGGGCGAAATCGCTCTTGCCGCATGCAACCACCTGCCAGGTGTGGGGCGTCGTGCCTGCAGGCCAGGTGGTGACGCCGAACTGGCACAAGGGGCACACCCAGCTCACGTCTCCGGTATCCGACGAACCCGGGAAGGGGATATTGCCGGCAGGATTGTACGGCTTCGGCTTCAGGTCGAGGGGGAAATCGGGAAGCGCATCCGCCTTTACCTGGGTCTCGACGATCTCGCGGGCAAAATCCAGGTCGCTTGCTTCAAGGGCGGGATTAGGAAGCTCGCACATGTTCTTGTAAGCAACGGCATCAAGAGCGGGAATGAGCACCGTATTGCTGGTTCCCTTGAGGAATTCGATCTGCACTTCGGTGCCCGTCATCAGCGCAGCACCTCGGGCGATATCATTCAATCGTTCTTTGACGTCGGCAACCATGGGTGCATGCGGAGCCCTGATCTGGTACAAGCCCGAAGCATGCGCCTGCACGATGTTCGGGGAAATACCGCCCGTATCGGTTATCGCATAATGAATCCTCACCGATGAGGGCACATGCTCCCTCAAGAACTGGATGCCCACATTCATCAACTCGAGGGCATCGAGCGCACTCCTGCCCATTTCGGGGGAAGCAGCGGCGTGGGAAGTCGTACCCGTGAAACTGTAGCGGATCATGCAGTTGGCAAGGACCGTGCCGGGCAGCATGATGTTCGAAGGCGACGGATGCCAGCTGAATGCGCAATCCAGCTTGTCGAAGCACCCCTCGCGGGCCATGAAGGTCTTACCGCTGCCGCCTTCTTCGGCAGGGCATCCGAAGAACATCACCGTTCCCGGCTGCCCGGTTTCTTCCAGATAATGCTTCAGTCCGACAGCACCCATGAGGGCACCTACGCCAAGCAGGTTATGGCCGCATCCATGGCCGTTTCCCCCGGCCTCCACGGGATCCTTCTGCGCAACACCCGATTTCTGGCTTAAATCGGGAAGCGCGTCGTATTCCCCGAGAAAGCCGATGACCGGCTTCCCTTCTCCGAATTCGGCAATGAAGGCAGTGTCCAAGCCGGCAACCCCGCGCGTCACACGGAATCCCTCGCGTTCGACGAATGCCGACATATCGGCCATGGATTGGGATTCAGTAAAACGGATTTCCGCATTTTCCCAAATCTTGTCGCTCAGGTCATAGAAATCCTGGGAACGGTCTTCCAGATATCGAACGATGTCGCGCTTATCCATAGGGGTCGCCTTCCTCTTGTCCGACAATCAGCCACATCATTTTAGCCCCTTTTGCCAAAATGCATCCGCAAATTCATCCATGTGCAGCCATTAGGGGATACCGACCGGGCAAACCCACCTGGGCAGCGCAAGGCAACGCGGCCTCCCTCCAACAAACGCAAGGCGAATGCGATTTCCGCTGATTGTCATTACGTAGCGCAAAGACATGCAGAAAGCTCACCTTCTTTCGCGATATTATGCGAAATACTTGACTCGCATTATTATGCGAACTAAGATATTCGCAATACTTTGCGAATATCTTTTTGTGATTAGAGGACTGCTCAATGGTTGATGCGCTCGAAATAGGTTTTGCGATAAAAGATCGACGGGCTGAGCTGGGCCTTACACAAGCACAGGTTGCAGAAGCCGCCGGTGTTTCGAGCCGTTGCCTCTGGTCGCTCGAGCTTGGTTTGAACCCCGGTGTTCAATTGAATAAGCTCACCGCCGTGCTCAAGGTGCTAGGACTCGACCTGTGCCTCAGAGAAGGCGAGGTTCCGGATTCAAAATCCCTCGAGCAAAAGCAAAGCGTAACCCCTACGATTCCCTTCCCCTGCGTGCAAGCACAGGAATCTGCAAGCAATGACGTTATCGACGCCTTTGCCATTCTCACCAGAAAGAAGAAAAGAAATGGGAGGAAGTAAGCTCGATGTGCTAATCTCCGGCAATTATGTCGGGGAGCTTTCCCAAGACGAAAACGGTTCGCTCGCTTTCCGATATTCAAAAGATTATCGTGGGGTTCCGCTCTCGTCTGCCATGCCCCTATCTACGCGAGAGTATCGCGATAAGGAGCTTCTCCCTTATCTCTGGGGATTACTCCCTGAAGATTTGGCAACCAGAAAACATGTTGCCATCGATGCGGGGATATCTCCATACAACCCCTTTGCCCTGTTGGG
>JBJEKU010000102.1:0-5764 GCA_051878795.1 Eggerthellaceae bacterium | reverse complement strand
CTATTCGGATGTTCACGGAGCCGGTGTTGGAGCTCAATGCGGATCTGCTGGAGAATCATCTCCACAAGATTCGTTCCGACAAGGAAGCTCTGCTCATGAACGTGGGCCACGGCGAACGTGATGCCTTCATGAGCAATGACAAATTCGCAGAACTGCTACGGGCGGAAGGGGTTGAGCCGCCGACAAAAGTATCGCCGACTACTGGAAAAACAACGTACGCTTTCGCCAAAACTGACGAAGGATTCAAGGCCCTACTCGACCATCCTAACGAGCGTGTGCAGGCTCTTGCGGCGGCACGGCTCGGATTGAAGTCCACCATCGAGGAAACGCGTACTCAGGCATTTCTGGAGGTTGCGAGCAGAGGCACAATGCCTGTGATGCTTAACTATTATGGTGCGGCTAATACTGGTCGTTTCAGCGGTGGCGGGTCGTTGAATCTTCAGAATCTCCCAAGAGGAGGTATCTTGCGTGCTTCCTTATGCGCACCCGAGGGGTACAGCATCGTCGCCTGTGACTCGTCACAGATCGAAGCGCGTACACTGGCCTGGTTCGCGGGTGTCCACGACTTGGTGGAAGGCTTCAGGAACAACGAGGACATCTATTCCAAGTTCGCCTCCTCCGTCTATGGGAAGCCGATCAACAAGCATGATCACCCCTCGGAGAGAATGGTGGGCAAGGTGGCGATTCTCGGGTTGGGGTACTCGGTTGGCGCTCAGAAATTACAGAACGCGTTGGCGAACGGTGTCATAAGAGTGCAGATGCCGCTTGAGGAATGTCAGCGAATTGTTCAGCTCTACCGCAGTCAGTACGATGCGATCCCTCGTTTGTGGAAGGAGTGCCAGAACGCCATCCAGAATATGTTCAACGGCTACGACTGCTCGATCGGCTACGGCTGTCAGCTCGAAGTTAGCGGCGTTGACAAAACGGTGACGCTGCCAAACGGCATGAAGCTCCGCTACCCGGATCTGCAGTGCGCTCCCAACGAGCGTGGATATTCTGAGTTCACGTATCAGAAGAAGCGCTTCCGCAACCGTCTGTACGGCGGTTCGCTGACGGAAAACATCATTCAGGCTCTCGCCCGCATCATCGTCTCCTACCAGATGTGCCGCATTCGCCAATGTCTTGACAGTGTAAGCAAGCAGAAAGGCGACGGCCTCATCCGACGAGTGGTGCATATGGTGCATGACGAAGTCATCGTGGTCGTCCCTGACGCTGAAGCTGAAGAGACGAAGCAGATGATGGAACGGATTATGAGTACACCGCCCAAATGGGCCCCTTCTCTGCCGGTTTCGTGCGAAGCCGGCCTGGGTAAAACCTACGGGGAAGCGAAGTAATAATAGTTTGCATCTGCTTTGCTGTATACTAAACCGTCTATATTCCTTAGGGAATCAAAGGGTTAAGTGCTATGAAGCAGATCATTTTCGACCACCTGCGACTGAGAACTGCGATAGTTTTGCTTTTATCTCAGAAGTATGGTGAACAGCGATCCAAGGAAGTTCGTGAGCGTATCAAGACGCAGTCGAAGCGTGGCTTCTACCGCCAAATTGAACCGCTGAATGAAATTCTGAAGGTCGCACAGCAATCGGCGCTTACGGCGCTAGATCTGCTCGACCGAGCCGATCGTGCCCGTGAGAAGGCCAAGCGTGAAGCGGAAGACTCTTCCAACAGGGCGAGACTTGATGTTTGGAGATCCAACATTGCTCGCTACCGCAAGAGACTCCGCGAAGCGCTGAAGACCGAGGAACTCCGCAGACAGCGCAAGCTCACAAAGGAAGAGGCAGAAGCCTTCCTGAATGAGCGTAAGGAGCTGTGGCGCAAGAAGCAGGAGCTGTTCATTTCCGAACATCCCGAGCTCAAGCGTCAGGAAGCGACGAAGCAGTTTGCGGAGCAGCTTGACAAGGAAGTTTCCGAGAGATATCAACGAGCCTTGGCATCCGGTCCCGTGAAGAAAACAACCACGGTAGCCGCCTCCAAGAGCAAACTTGACGAGCTCCAACGAAAGTTCCGCAAGTGAGGGGATGAATCCCCTCAGGGGGACGACATGATCAAAATTCCCGCGTGGACTGCGTCCAGTATCGACGCATTCACGACGTGCCCGCACAAGTTCTACCGACTGCGCGTGGCCAAAGATGTTAAAGACCTGCCCATGAGCGAGCAGTCGCTCTACGGGCAGCGTGTCCACAAGATGTTCGAGAACGCGGTTAACTGGGGTGATCCGCTTCCCGACGCCTACGAAAACCTCAAGCCGCTGGTGGATAAGATCCTGAAGATCCCCGGCGAGAAATTCCCCGAGTTCAAATTTTCTGTAACAGAAGATTTCCAGCCGTGTAAGTGGGGCGAAGCCTGGTCACGCGGAGCAGCTGATCTTGTCATCAAACACGGCAAAGAAGCGATCATTCTGGACTACAAAACCGGGAAGCGAAAACCCTCCGAACAGCTTGCTTTGTATGCTGGATTCGCGTTTTCGTACTGGCCTGAACTTGAACAAGTTCATACCGCATTCGTTTGGCTAAAGGATCGCAAGATAGACCGCAAAACCTTTAGGCGCGCAGACGCTCCCGAGATATGGAAAAATTGGTTACCTCTGGTTCAGAGACTTTATCGAGCCTATGAAAAGGACAACTGGCCGAAGCGTCCAAGCGGACTCTGCAAAGCCTGGTGTCCAGTGACGGAATGCGAGTTTTGCGGGGTGTGAAGATGAATGACGATTATGTTGCGGAAGAACTGGAAGCTCTGGCCATTGAGGTGGAAAGCGGCCTCCTCAAACTGAGGGATGCGCTGTTCATCGCCTACCAACAAGGGACGGAAGATGCATCGGTTGACGCCGTACTTGAGGAGACTGACGATGACCCCTGAGGGCAAGGTCAAGCAACAGATCAAGGAAGAACTGAAGCGCCGAGGATGCTGGTACTTCATGCCCGTAAGCAACGGCATGGGCCGACACGGCATCCCCGATCTGATCGCCTGCTATCCGACAACGATTACGCAGGATATGGTCGGTCAGAAAATCGGGGTCTTCGTCGGCATTGAGGCGAAGGCCCCGGGCAAACTGAAGAACGTCTCCGAACTTCAGAAGCGGAACATCGCTGAGATCAACGAGGCGGGCGGCGTAGCGTTTGCTGCTGACAGCATCGTTGATTTGGAGTTCAACCTTCCCCGACCCATCAATATGGATGAGGATGTATAGATCATGTTTACAAGTGAGGCCGAGTGCCAGGCTTATATGGCACAGATTATCCCCACGGGGGATACCATCCTTCAGGCGTGGCGATTCCACAGGAATCCTGCCACGCACGTTTCGAAGCTCCTCAAGTATTCGATTGGCAACGTTGACTTCGGTAAGCATACTATCGACGTGTTTGACGTCGGATGCGGAACCGGTGAATTCCTCTGGCATGTGAAGAATTCTTTGAGAAGCGCTGAGGTTAGCGGGTGCAACTTCTTTGACACGCAGGCTCAGATCGGACGATCCTGCGGCATCAACATTACGACGTGCGACTTCATGGAAATGCCGATCGTGCCTGAGTCTATGGACGTCGTGTTCTGCAACTACACGCTTGGGTATTTTGATCAGCCGACTGAGGTGCTGAAGAAAATACACACCATGCTCCGCCCCAAAGGCAGGCTCGTCATGTGGGACTGCGCGGCATCGACCATGATGTGCAGTATGGCGCTTGGGTATCACCTTCGCCCAATTGCTGCAATTAAGAAGTGCTGTGACGATGCGGGGTACATTCCGAACCTCTACGTCGGAAAGGCCAAGCTCTCAAAGTCAATCAAGCAGATTGCTTCCAAGCAGCAGCTGAAGATCTTCAAGGACTACTCCCTACCCGTTCTGACTGTAGGGGTAAAGAAATGAAGTGGTACAGCATCAAAGGCTTCAGCCGCTACGAAGTCAGCGAGGATGGCCAACAAGTCCGCTCAAAGCCGAGCGAAACTCGGTTTGGCAAAGCAGGACATTTCGATGTCCGTAAGCGCCCGGGGGCGATCAAAACCGTCCAGACTGACGGACGAGTCAGTCTTGTTCGAGACAACGGGCTGACAACGCGAATGAAACCCTGTGATTTGCTGGCCCTAAAGGAGGACGACGATGGATGTAATTGATCGCGCCCAGATGGAAATCGAAATGCAGGAAGCCGTCCGCAAGGCCGACGCCGAAAAGAAAGACGCCGAAGAGACGGGGTACTGCCTTTACTGCGGCGAGCCCCTTCCCAAGGGGCGCAGATGGTGCGACGCCGACTGCAGAGACGGATGGGAAAAGGAACAAAAGATAAACCGTTATAAAAGGATGTAAACTTATGCCACAAAGCCCGGCCAGAAAAGCCCAGTACGACGCTTGGTACAATGCCAAGCCCGAGCAGAAGAAAAAACGCGCCATGCGCAACGCTGCCAGGCGTGAGTTGGAACGTGAAGGCGTCGTCCACAAGGGCGACGGCAAGGACGTAGACCACAAGAAGATGCTGAAGAACGGCGGCAGCAATGCCAGATCGAATCTTCGAGCAGTTAGTCAAAAGACCAACCGAGGTTGGCGACGAGGACAGTAATGTTTATCTTTGCACCAAAGAAAGCCGTCATCATGAGGCCGAAGGAACCTTCGCGCATCACGACGGTGATCCCGACTGCGAAGGAGTTCAGCTACAACGGCAAGACGGGACTCGTGGCAATTCCCCACAAGCCCGATGAAACTGCCGTGCTGAGGAATCTCGGATACGATGTGCCGGACCCGATGAACTATTACTACCCGTACAAGGGGAAGTTCACGCCGTTCGATGCACAGAAGATCACCGCCCAGTTTGCTTCCATGAACCGTCGGTGCTTCATCCTCAACTCGATGGGCCTCGGCAAGACAATCACCACGCTTTGGGCTTACGACTATCTCCGTTCGATCGGAGCTGTTCACAGAGCCCTGGTGATCTGCCCGATCTCGGTCATGGAACGCACGTGGGCAGACGAAGTATTCCGATCTTTCCCTGAGCTGCAGGTCAATGTGCTGTACGGCACTCGGCAGAAGCGGCTCAAGCTCCTTGAGCAGGAAGCGGACATCTACGTCATCAATACTGACGGCATCAAGATCATTAAGGACGAACTGGCCGACCGCAAGGACATCGACCTGATTGTGATCGACGAAGTCGCCCTATTCCGCAACCATTCTGCTGAGCGCTGGAAGTACGCCAACGAGATCTGCAACAAGCAGTGCAACGGTTTCCGACGTGTGTGGGGCCTGACGGGTTCTCCCATGCCGAACGAACCGACTGACGCCTTCGGCCAGATTAAGTTGGTGACGCCCGGTAATCCCGACTGCCCGAAGTATTTCGGACGGTTCAGAGACCTCACCATGCTTCAGCTGACGCAGTTCAAGTGGGTCCCGAAGCCCAACGCCGCCGAGACGGTCTACAAGATCATGCAGCCCGCCATCCGTTTCTCGTTGGATGACGTGGTCGACCTGCCTCCGCAGATCGTTACGACGCGCAAGGTGCCTCTCTCCAAGGAACAGGCCGTGGCCTACAAGGACATGACTGCCAAGCTGAGGAGCGAGATCGCCAACGGCGAGGTTCTCGCAGTGAACGAAGCTGTCAAAGCCTCGAAGCTCCTGCAGATCGCCTGCGGCGTGGCATACGGCTCGTCCGGAGAACGTCTGCCCGTGAATTGCAACGACCGCCTCCAGGCAGTGGAAGAGATTATCTGTGAGTCTGAGGGCAAGACGATCGTCTTTGTCCCCTTCTCCGGTGCGCTCGATCAGCTGAAGGAGTTCCTGGTGAACCAG
>JBJEKU010000101.1:28203-33133 GCA_051878795.1 Eggerthellaceae bacterium | reverse complement strand
TCGAATCCGGCCCCCGCGACCAAATTTCCAAGGCACCCTTTCCGGTGCCTTTTCTTATTCTCCTGATCCATTACCTGCTTCCCTATAAGCAATGTCCTGTTTTGGAATAACGAAAGAATCCGAATCTGTCGAACTGTAAACGGTTAGTGATTCATTTCACTATTAATATTAGAAGTCAAGAAACAAATTTGTAAAGAAATGTAAAGATTAAGTAATCAAATGTCGGGCAGTTGCTATAAAATCTCGGTATTGGGAACCCTGTTCCCTAAAAGGGGATACTGGAGAGGGGGTTCCTGAGTTCGGTCCGCTGGTCTCGTTCTTAGGAGGAAACATGAGAAGACAGACTGGACTGCTGCGCAAGGCGTTGGTGGGCGGTATCGTTGCTGTTACTGCCGCCACCGCAATCGGTGTTGCCGGTTGTTCGGCCGATGCATCTACGGATGCGAAGGAGTACGGCGATCCCGTCGGTTTCGTCGTTCCCGTTGCCGATGCTGAGAATGCAGTGTGGAAGGTTGACTACGTCAACGAGGAATTGCCCGATGACTATGTTCTGGGTAACTGGCGCATGTCCATCGACGAGTTCGATCCCGAGAAGATTGCAGTCAATGAAGAGCTTGGCCTGAACACCGATGTCAGCCGCGAGGGTATGGACACCCTGCAGACCATGGGTGGCGCAGACTTCACCGCCAACGAATTCGACTGGATTCTGGCACAGGCTAAGGAGCGCGCAGGCGTCGACCCCGATAAGATCACTGTTATGGACCTCCGTGGCGAGGATCATGGCTTGATCGACGGCGATGTGTTCATGTACTGGATCAAGGATAACTACGTGAACGAAGGCCGTACCACTGCCGAGGTCACCGAAGTTGAAAAGGGTCTGCTTGAAGATCTGAAGGCTCAGGACACCGTCGAGATGTACCAGACCGACGACAACTGGAGCGCAGCTGTCGAAGAGCCTATGGTTTCCTATGACAATCCTGTCATCCAGACCGAGGAAGAATTCGTCAAGGAAAAGGGCTGCGACTACGTTCGTTTCGCAACCACCAACCATTTCCGTCCCGATGATGGCACCGTCGACGAATTCATCGCTTTCATGAAGGACCTGCCTGAAGACGAATGGCTGTACATGCATTGCTACGCAGGTGAAGGCCGCACCACTGCATTCATGGTCATGACCGACATCTACAAGAATTACGATGTTGCAAGCTTCGACGACATCGCCGCCCGCCAGGGTCTGATCGGTCCCGTTGACGTACGTACCGAGCCCCTGACCACCGGTAAGGCCCACTACAAGAAGAAGGCTTCCGTCGAGCGCCGTGTATTCCTGCAGAACTTCTATCAGTTTGCCCAGGAAACCAACTTCGAAGGCGAGTCTTGGACCGATTGGGCACGCGACCATAACATCTCCCTCGAGTACTATCCCGAGGTCTAAACACATAATTTCCAGCCGTTATAAAACGACTCGAATCCATCAAGAACCCCTGCGAACGGGTGCAAACCCGAACCCGCAGGGGTTTCTTTTCGGGTCGACGGAATGCGATTCGCATGAGGGCGATTGCCTTGTCGGTAATCTTGTCGAGCAGTGCGGCAATGATGCCGTAGAGGGTGCTTGGAAAGATCCCCCCGAACCATGCGCTCTCGTCTTGTCTGTGTCGTTTTCGCTGCACGTTTGGAAGGCCGAAGGATGCATCCATGGCACTGCCGGTTGTTTTGCAATCCGGATTATCTGGTACCTGGTACGGCTGAGATGATCGCAAACGAAAGCCCCTTGGACCTTTCGATCCAAGGGGCTTTGCGGTGCTTTTGTTCCGTCAGGCCCTTGTGTTTTGGCTATGACGGATTGCCGCTTGAGATACGGATGCTAGGACCTGCGGCGACGATGTGCGAAGACCGCCGTGAACGCTGCTGCGAGCAATGCGGCGAGGGATACGGCTACGGTCTGCAGGGACTTGTCGCCCGACTGCGGGAGTTCGGTTTCCTCTGCCTGGATGCTTTCGGAAACGACCTGTGCAGGAGCAGCCTGGGTTTCCATAGTGACCTCTTCGGGCTCATCAGGGACAACGGGCTCGTCGGGAGTATCAGGGGTGTCAGGGGTGTCCGGCGTGTCAGGGGTGTCCGGCGTGTCAGGGGTGTCCGGCGTGTCAGGGGTATCAGGTTCGGGTGCAACTTCCCAGCCGGCATACAGCACGGTCCAGTTATTGGTGTAGGCTTCGGTGAAGTCGACGGGGATGGTGCATTCGGCGTCAGCGTACCAGCCGGTGAAGACGTAGCCTTCCAGCGTGGGATCTTCGGGGCGCTCTGCACAACCGTTGTACATGATCCTGGTCTGGGCGTTGGGCATGCCCTGTACTTCGCCCGTTGCCCCTTCGGGCAGTACGGTATCGAAGGCAACGCCGACTACGGGAGCATAGACATAGGTGCCGGGGCAGTCGAAGCTCCATTCATGCTCTTCGGTGATTCCGGCATGGTCATCGCATGCGCCGATGCAGGCATAGCGGATAACGCCGTATGCTTCGGGGCTGGCTTCGTCGGTGAGTTCGCCGTTTTCCCAGTCGTAGTTATGATGGGAAAGGTCTGCGGTGGTCAGAGTACCGATCTTCGCATCAGGGCCGATAACCTGCATGCGGTCGATGGTTCCGACTCCCTCTTCGGTGTTCACGATTTGATCGAACAGGTCGGAGTCATTGGAGTTGCCGGCTCCGCCTTCGGTGTTACCGCGTGCATAGTCGAAATCGAGTTCGGGGTTCAGGAACAGATAGTGCTCGTCCTGGCCACCCAAGGTGACGTCTTCGCCGATGATTGTCTCGGTGTTGTCCTTGAGTTTGTTGTTGAACAGGTCGTATGCGATCAGGTTTACGCAATTCTGCGCGACCAGGGTTCCCTTGCGGCCGATTGCGCCCAACCAGGCGTCGTTGCAATTCTCAAGGGTGAGGGTATGGGTGTTCAGCCAGATGTCACCGGCGGAATAGGTTTTAACACCCGTTAACCAATGTCCATAGAATTCACCGTTGCACATTACGCGTACGTCAGTGTCTGTCAAGGAGGAGTCAAGGGACTGGACGTAGATGCCAGCAGCACCGTTATGCAGAACATTCAGGCTGCCGCCGGTCATCTCAAAACCGATGCAGGACCAGCCATGGGCCTTGTTGCCACTCATGTTGATGTCGGAATTGTCGACAATCCAATATCCGGAGTTGCAGGCGTTGCCGGCGTTATTGGCGACGTTGATGGTGGAGTCCTTGACGTTGATGTTCACATTGTTGATTGCGAAACCGCCGCCGTTGTTATCGCTGAAATCGATGGTGGAGTTATTGACGAAGATCGCATCGTAGTAGGTGCGGTGGTCGCCGGAATAGAAGGCGTTGACATTGTCGCCACCGGGCTTGCGCTGCATGCCCGTTGCGGTCATGGTGCTGTTGTTCAACGTGAGCACGGAGGTGCCGTACATCGCGTAGCTCCAGCCGCCGGTGTTGCCCACGGTGCTGACGTGCGAGTCGTTGAAGGTGACGTTGCTTGCGCCGTACAGTCCCATGAACTGGCCCAGGACCCCGTTGCCGGTCACATTGCAGTCCTTGAATACGATATCGCCGTTGTGCAGGTTGATGCAGGCGTCATTACCGCTACTGGAAATGGACGATGCGTTCTCGCCGGTGATGAAGGTGCAGTTCTTGAAGGTGACGTTCTTGCCGATGCACAGCTTGGCCGCGGTTGCCCCGCTGTAGTAGGAGGAAGCCCCGGCGATTCCCTTGAACAGCAGGTTCATGCCGGAAAGGTTGAAAACGCAATTCTCGAAGACCAGGGGCTCGTCATCGGTGCCTTCGATAAGCAGTGCCTGCCCGGCGCCGACATTGAAGGTCTTGTCCGATACGGTTTCCTTGCAGACGGTGACTCCGCTTTCTAGAAGCGTGTATTCCTCGGTGCCCGCGGTCTGCAGGATCACTTCCGCCTGGGCGCCCAGCTTCTGCTCGGGCTCTGCGGCCTTCTCGGTTTCCTCTGCAGCTTCTTCTTCTGCTTCGGCCTCTACCGCGGACTCATCGGCTTCGTCGAGTGCCTCTTCGGATCCGGCTTCTTCATCAGGGATGATGGCTTCTCCAGAAGATTCCTCGGTGCTTTCGACGACTTCCTCGGTTTCCTCGGCTGCAGGCTCGGCGCCTTCTACCGCCTCGAGGGTGCTATCTTCGGTTGCCGTTTCAGATCCCTCGATTGCATCTTCGACCAGCGGGGCTTCTTCGATGCTTTCGGTGGCGGTCTGCTCTTCGCTTTCGAGTGCCTGGGAAGCGGATGCCGTTTGGGTATCCTGATCGGCGGGTTCTTCTGCGAGTGCTATCGCAGGAGTCATCGAAACCGCCAGGATACCTGCCACGGCACCGGAGACGATGCGCTTTCCAGGCTTCTGATTGTCATGCGTTGCCATAGTGAAAACCTTCCTATCCAGAGTATTCACATGTTCCATTTCCGCTTCATGCATCGAAAATACGAATAAACTGCGTCAGCAGTTATTGAATAAACATGGATGCAAGATGCGATAAAAAATGGAGCTAGGATATGGAAAATTTACCATTGAAGAATAAAAAATGGCATCTGACCTGGGGAAATACTACTATTAGTTTTAATCTCAACTAGTTGTTTATTATGAATCGGAGAGTAATAAATAAAACTGTTAGGTGAGAAATTACAATTATGAACAGAGTCCTATGCTTTGACCTGGGAAAATATAGATATTCAGTAGTCAGCTGAAAGAAGTAGTTAGAAAGAAAAAAATACTGAATAGTCGAAATCTAATGTGCATAGTCTTAAATACGAATAACTGTTGCGCATTCGAAAGAAGAAAAATACGTCATATCGTATTGATTTAACCAAGAAGACGTATTGCCAACGAAGAATCGCAGACCGTATATGCGTTTCTATGGTTTTGTGGGAGGCTGTTCTG
>JBJEKU010000101.1:0-28103 GCA_051878795.1 Eggerthellaceae bacterium | reverse complement strand
CGCCCTGCGCCCTGCGCCCTGCGCCCTGCGCCCTGCGCCCTGCGCCCTGCGCCCTGCGCCCTTGGGCAATCGGGCTTGCAGGATGGACGGGACCCTGGATGGCACTCATTGACGGCATTGCGATGCCTGGAGGGAGGCTGAAGGAGATATCAGCTTGACTTCGGTAAACGTCAGTTGACATCTTGCTGAATTCGTATGGTTATTCCTCCCGAGTCCCCGTTTCCGCGATAGGATGGAACGGAGTGATTTATCAGCCGACCAAAGGAGGAATCCGATAACCCGTGGGTACAGCGATCAGCATTGTCCTAGTCATCTTCTTTCTGATGATGAATGCGTTTTTCGTGACAGCGGAGTTCGCGCTCGTACGAGTTCGCCGCTCCCAAATCGAAATGGCTGTAGAGGAGGGGAAGAGGGGTTCGAAGAACGCGAAGCTGGTTGCCGATAATGTCAATGCTTATTTGTCAGCTTGCCAGTTGGGTATCACGCTCGCGTCTCTTGCCTTAGGTTGGCTCGGAGAGCCCGCAGTGGCTTCCGTGCTCAGGACGCCGCTTGTTGCGCTGGGCTTTCCGTCGGAACTGGTATCCCCCGTCTGCGTAGCGGTTGGTTTCGCGCTCATCACCATGCTCCATATCGTGGTAGGCGAGCTTATCCCCAAGTCATTCGCGATTTTCTCCACCGAACGCTACGCGCTTGGCACGGCGACTCTGCTCGTATGGTTCTATCGCGTGACCTATCCGGTCATGATCCTGTTCAACGGCATTACCAATGCCGTGGTAAGGCTGTTCGGGCATGATCCCGCGAACGAGCACGATGTATATACCGACGAGGAATTGAAGCTGCTGATCGACGAATCCACGGAAAGCGGCTTCATCGATCCCGACCAGAATGAATTCTTCGATAACATCTTCGACTTGAGCGATAAGGATGCGGAAGCGATTATGACGCCGCGTACCGACATGGTGAGCCTGGACCTGGAGAAATCGCTGGAAGAGAACCTGGAAACCATCAGCCAGCACAAGTACACGCGCTATCCGGTGTGCCGTGGCTCGAAGGATGAGATCATCGGTTTCGTGCATATGAAGGACCTGTACGGCCTGCCTGTCGATACGCCCATGGAGGAATGGAAGCTGCGCGAGATTCCCGCTGTCCCCGAAACCATTTCCATTGCGCGTCTTCTGGGTACGATGCAGGAACGCCGCACCGAAATCTGCGTCGTTATCGACGAACATGGCGGCACTGCGGGTATCGTGACCATGTCGGACGTGATGGAACAGATCGTGGGCCGCATCGAAGACGAATACGTGCATTATCCCGACGAGGATGTGGTCATGCTCCACGACGGTACCTACCTGGTCGACGGCGCGATGGTCATCAACGATTTCGAAGACCTGCTCGGATTCGAGCCGGAAGAAGCCGAGGAAGTGGAAACCGCGGGCGGTTTGATGATGGCCCTGTTCGACCGCATTCCCGATGCGGGGGACACCACAACCTTGGAGTCTCGCGATACCATAGTGAATTTCACCATCCTGGACATGGACCGCTTCCGCATCGATAAGATCGCCGTGAAGATCCAGAAGAAAGAACAGCCCTCCAAGGATGAATCCTCTTCGGAGCGATCTTCCGACAGTTGGAAATCCAAGGTCCAGAAATCCGAACGCGACTAAACCTTTTGCATGGAGCATCGAGGGCCCCTCTGCAATCGTATCCGAATGCAGAGGGGCCTTGCTCTGCCGTTTTCAACGATTGGGAAACCTATGTTTTCGGGGGTTCAACGAAATCGCAAGCACTCCCCTCCCGTGATTTCCCTTGTCCTATCATCGGGACAATTGCGTTGAAAGGAGAGGATTATGCAGGGACCCTGGGCTGTCGAAACCGCATGCTTGGGAATGCGGTCTTTCCAACCTGGCGATGAAGGGGAGCTGAAAAACGTCGCATCCGATAGCGAGTTCGTGAAGGCCGTGAGGGAAACCCTCGAAGCTCGTGGCATGGATGCTGCCGGCGTTCATGAATGGATCGAGTCGAAGGAGCTTGTCCCCATTGCGATCGTCCTGAAGCATACAGGCCGGCTGATAGGCGTGTACTCTTCAATCCCTATAGTTGAAGGGGAGAAGGTTGCGGGTGCGGAGGGTGTCTTCATCCTCAGGTCCGAGGAATATGCCCAAGGATTCGCGTCCGAGCTCGCCCAAGCGTCTCTGAACGCCGTTCAGGCCAGGCTCTCCAAGATAGGGGATGGCGTTTCGGCTGCGAAACCTTCTTACAGCTTGCAGGGCAGCGTGATGAAGCGCTGCCACGGTGCGGCGGTGATGAGTTTCAAATTCACCGTGAAGGAAGGCGGGTCTTGCTAGCAAGGTTCCCTTATTGTCCTTCGGTCGCCAGCAGGCGGGCCATGGAAGAAAGCAGCTGGTCTTTCGTGTCGGGAAGCATGCCTACCAGGGAATAGGTATCCAATACCGTGGTGTCCGCGAAATAGATCTCTGCAGTGATGTTCTTCAGCATGATGTATTCCTCGCGGAGGATTTCGTAGGGAGTCATCATGTCGAAGGTCCCCATCTTGTTCTCGCGGTACAAGGGCGTGCCTTCGAACAGATGCAGTTTCAGGCACCATACGCCTACTGCCTTGATCTGGTTGATCAGGCGTGCGGTTTCGAGCGCATGGAAGCGCGAATACGATCTTCCCCCAAGGCCCAGTACCACGGTGACGTGGTAGAAGATTCCGGCTGCGTCCAAGCGGCGGGTTTCGCGGATGGTGTCCTGTGCGGTGATTCCCTTGTTCACGTATTCCAGTACGTCGTTGCAACCGCTTTCGATGCCGATATGCAGCGTATCGAGGCCTGCTTCGCGCAGCTGCCGCAGCTCTTCTTCGGTCTTGCGTGTTATGTCGTCCACGCGCGCATACATGGCGAAACCGGTGATTTTCGGAAGGGCCCGTTTCGCCTTCTCCATGATCTCGACCAGTTTTTCTGCGGGAAGGCAGAAGGTGTTCTCGCCTAAAAGGAACATGCGGGTGCATTCGGGATCGATTTCCGAAAGCTCCTGCAAATCGTGGTCGATGCGTTCGTCGGAATTGATACGGAATTCATCCCGCGCGAAATCGCAGAAACGGCATTTTGCCCAGCTGCAGCCAAGGCAGACCTCCAGAGCGGCGCTTTCCGCCTCGAAAGGCGGCATGTAGATGGTTTCGTGGCTGTACAGGGCACGGAAGCGCTCTTCCCTGCTCGATTCGCTGCTCATCTGTTCTCCTTTGCCAAGTTGCCGCGATGCGGGATGGAAGGTCTCTGCTCATTCTACAGTGTGCAAGAGCGGGTCGGGGTATGCATGGATATAATCATCCACGAAGAAAAGGAGGGCCTGTGGCAAGACGCAACGGAGGGAACAGACGAAGCGGAAGAGATGCTGCTCCTGTGCGTCCTCTTCCTCTCGGTGCGAGTGCGGGGACGGGGCAGAGCGGTGCCAAATCCTGCCTGATCGTCTTCGCGGTGGTTCTAGCGCTTGCCTGCCTGCTCGCTGCTTCGCTTGTCCGTTGCGCAGCACCTGGCGAAAGCGCTTCCGATTCCCGTTTCTTCCATCTGGGTTCGGAGGGCATGTTTGACTGGAGCTGCTTGAATACGGTCAACGGCAGGTACGCGTATTACGCAGACGGCACGAGGCTCTCGCGTTTCGGCATCGACGTGTCCGATTCCCAGGGGTATATCGAATGGTCGGACGTTGCGAATGATGGTGTGGAATTCGCCATAGTCAGGTGCGGATACCGGGGCATTACCGACGGCGGGGTTTACGAAGACCAGTACTTCGACTGGAATATCGATAATGCATCGGCGCAAGGCATCGATGTCGGTGTGTATTTCTTCTCCCAGGCAATCAACGAGGAGGAAGCCGTCGAGGAGGCGGAGAAGTGCCTGGAGATGATCGACGGACGCCAGCTCCAATATCCCGTTGCCTACGATTACGAACCCAGCACGACAGGCGGTGGGCGCGCCGACTCCCTGAGTGCCGAGCAGGCTTCTGCAAATGCCCGTGCCTTCTGCAAGGTGATCGAGGATGCTGGTTACAGCACCATGGTCTACGGCAATCAACACGACCTGAACGACTATGAATCCGGCTTGCTCGATGAGAGCGAGATCTGGTACGCCGAGTACGGCACCCTCGCCCCTACTTCCAACCACCGCTTCAGTATCTGGCAGTATTCCAATGAGGGATCTGTTGCCGGTATCGACACCGCCGTCGATATGAATATCGATCTGAGTGCAGTCTAGGATCATCGGGAACGGCGGAGCGGGAATGGTTCTCCGGATGACTTGGAAAGCATAGGACAACAATGTGTTGGAATTGTTGACAATCCGTTATACTTTCTCCAATGGGTTTTCAAAAAGAGAAAACCTGCTTGAGAACGAAGAAGGGATCCCATCATGAAACGCATTGCCATCCTGCTCGCCTCCGTAATGGCTGTGTTCGCTCTGGCTGCCTGCTCGAGCGAGCCCGCGACCCTGGAGAGCGCGATGAACGCCGATGCCGAGGCGATGGAGCAGATCGAGGATCTGGAAAAGCAGACCATTTCGAGCAGTTCCGGTGTTTACGATGACGTCCAGATCGAGTTCAAGGAGAATTCGATGATCTTCACGGTCACCCTGTCCTCTGAGATTCCCGTAGGCAGCGTCACCAGCGAGGAAATCGAAGAGATGTTCGCGCAGGACGACAGCCTCAGGACCGAGCTTGACGGCATCGCCGAGGATCTTGGCGTCGATCCCAGCGAGGTAACCGCCCAGATCATCTTCATCGAATCCGACGGCAACGAGCTTGCGAATTTCACCATCTAGCAAGTTGTACGTCACCTGGAAATCTCGAAGGCATCAGCAAGCCCCGCTTCGGTGGGGCTTGCCTCGTCTTCAGGAGGTTTCCGTTCCGAGCGAGGGTTCCCCGAATAGGCGATGTGCATGGCCTGCGTCATTGCCGACGGATTCCGTGAGCTGATTGCGGTTCTACGTTCGTGGAATTTTGCCTTCCAGAGCGAAATGGAAGATTTATTTCAATGGTTGTCGGGATTGCCACCGAAAGCATCTTGATTCATACACAGTGCCATATATTATCCCGATAGCAGATTCGATTTTTCATATAATTGCCCTTCGCTATTGAAAAACGGGAGAGAGGATTTGCCTCGTGCTCGATACCATCATTGCGGTAAACGACGCCATCAACGGCTTCGTCTGGGGTATTCCTGCGATGGTCTGCATTATCGGTGCAGGTCTTTTACTGAGTATCCGGACGGGTTTCATCCAGATCAGGAAGTTTCCTTCGGCTTGCAAGGCCACGTTCGAGAAGATGTTCCATAAGGGCCATGTGGAAGATGGTGCGATTTCGCCGTTCCAGGCAATCTGCACTGCGCTTTCCTCGACAGTTGGAACGGGGAACATCGCAGGCGTGGCGGGGGCGATTGCTATCGGCGGCCCGGGTGCCATCTTCTGGATGTGGGTTTCGGCGCTGCTTGGTATGTGCACCAAGTTTTCCGAGGTAACCCTGGCGGTCCACTTCCGCGAACGCAACAAGATGGGTGACTATGTGGGCGGTCCCATGTACTACATCAAGAACGGCCTTGGGAAGAACTGGCAGTGGTTGGCTTACGCCTTTGCGTTATTCGGGGTGCTCGCGGTGTTCGGAACCGGTAACGCGACCCAGGTGAACACCATCGCGTCTGCCATCGATTCCGCTCTGCTGAACTTCAACGTGGTGGGCGAGGGTGCGATCTCCACGGTCAACCTAGCGATCGGCATCATCATCGCGATCCTGGTTGCCTTGGTGCTGCTTGGCGGAATCAAGCGCATTGCAAGCGTGACCGAGAAGATGATCCCCTTCATGGCGGCCCTGTATATCCTGCTCGCACTGGGTGTGCTCGCGTTGAATTTCCAGACCATTCCCACGGTCCTGCACGATATCGTGTACGGCGCCTTCAATCCCCGTTCGGTTACGGGCGGCGTAGTCGGAAGTGCCTTCATCTGCCTGCAGAAGGGCGTTGCCCGTGGTATCTTCTCCAATGAGGCGGGCCTTGGTACCGGCTCTATCGCCCATGCCTGCTCCAACACCAAAGAGCCCGTGAAGCAGGGCATGCTCGGTATTTTCGAGGTCTTTCTGGATACCATCATCATCTGCACGCTGACGGCGCTGGTCATCCTGTGCAGCGGTACCGCCATCACGTATGGTCAGGCAGCTGGCGCCGAGTTGACCATTTCCGGTTTCACCCTCACCTATGGCGGATGGGTTTCCATCCTCACGGCGGTGGCCATGTGCTGCTTTGCCTTCTCTACCATCCTGGGCTGGGGCTTGTACGGTGCCCGCTGCATCGAGTTCCTTTTCAGCAGCAAGGTGGTCAAACCCTTCATGATCGTCTATTCGCTGGTGGCCATCCTGGGTTCCACAACCGATCTGGGTTTGATGTGGAGCATTGCGGAAACCTTCAACGGCTTGATGGCTATCCCCAACCTGATCGCACTCTTCCTGCTTTCCGGAACGGTTGCGCGTTTGACGAGGGAGTATTTCGAGAGGAAGAAGCATTCCCCCAACGCAGTGGAATAGGTGTTTCCAAGGGTTTCTTCCTGATTCGGAACCGTGCTCTCGGCCCCCGCGTTATGCGGGGGCTTTTGCGTCGATGGGTTTGGAGAAGCGGTGAGGCGGGTGCGCCGGCTTCCCAGGGCCGGGATTGCGTCCCGGACAAGCGGATACGATGGCTTTCCGTCCCGGTTCGGCGGTGCTTGGGTATATGCCCCGCGCTGTCGTTTCCTCGCGTATCAAGTTGCCTGAACGCGACGGGACCCGGAATGCATTTGCATTCCGGGTCCCGTACTGGGGTTTATCTGCAAGTGCTGCAGATTGCGTCCTAGGCCAGTGAAGCGCCGAAGAAGGGGCGTTTCACGTGAAACCTTCCTAGCACATCAGATCGGCGATATCTTTGGCGAACTCGACGGGGTCTTCGATGGGCATGCCTTCTACCAGCAGTGCCTGGTTGTAGAGCATGCGCGCATAGCGGGCGACCTTTTCGCTGTCGCCTGCATCCTGTGCCGCTTTCATGACCTCGAAGACGGGATGGTCGGTGTTCAGTTCCAGGACACGCTGGGACTTCATGTTCTCTGCTTCGGGCATCATCGCGAAGGCCTTTTCCATTTCCAGGCTGATGGGTCCTTCGGCGGTGATGCAGCTGGGTACGCCGGAGAGGCGTGTGGAGACGGCGACCTTGGTCACGCTTTCGCCCAGTGCTTCCTTCATGGCGGCGAACAGGTCTTCGTTGTCTTTGGCAACCTGCTCTGCGGCGGTCTTATCGGCTTCGCTTTCCAGGCCCAAATCCGCGCCGGCAACGTTCTTCAGCTGCTTCTCGTGGAAGTCCATCATGGTCTGGAAGCAGAACTCGTCGACATCCTGGGTGCACAGCAGCACGTCGCGGCCGCGTTCCAGGACCGTGGTGACGATGGGCATGTTCGCCAGTCGGCCGCGGGATTCGCCTGCGGCATAGTAGATGGCATCCTGTTCCTCGGGCATGGCCTCGATGTATTCGTCCAAGGTGACCATCTTGTTTTCCTTGGCGGAATGGAACATGAGCAGCTTGCCCAGCTCGTCCTTGTTGGTGCCATAGGACATGTAGATGCCGTACTTGATGCTGCGGCCGAAGTTCTCGAAGAACTTCTCGTATTCCTCGCGTTCGTTCTTGAGCATCTTTTCCAGCTCGGCGACGATCTTCTTTTCCACCTTCTTGGCGATGGCACGCAGCTGGCTGTTGTGCTGCAGGGTTTCGCGCGAGATATTCAGGGTCAGGTCCTGGCTGTCGACGATACCGCGGACGAAACCGAAGTAGTCGGGCAGCAGTTCCTCGCACTTGTCCATGATCAGCACGTTGGAGCTGTACAGTTCCAGGCCGCGCTTGAAGTCGCGGGAGTACAGATCGTACGGCGGGCGGCTGGGGATGAACAGCAGCACATCGTAGCTGATGGCGCCTTCCGCATGGACGGAGATGACGCGCTGGGGGTCTGCGAAGTCATGGAACTGCGATTTATAGAACTCGTTGTATTCCTCGTCGGTTACTTCGGACTTGCGGCGCTTCCAGATGGGGATCATGGAGTTGATGGTCTCGTCTTCGAAATACTCTTCCCATTCGGGGGTGTAGTCGTCGCCTGCGTCTTCGGGCTTGGGAAGCTGGCGCTGGTGCGAGCAGTTCATGACCACGGGATAGCGGACGTAGTTGCTGTAGCGCTTGATCAGGTCCTTTAGGCCGTATTCGCTCAGGTAGCGGTCGAAGTTGTCGGTATCGGTATTCTCCTTGATGCTCAGGATGATATCGGTGCCGTGTCCTTCCTTCTGGGCGGGCGAGATGGTGAAGCCCTCGACGCCGTCGCTTTCCCAAGCGAATGCCTGGTCGCTGCCATATTTCTTACTGACCACGCGTACATGCGAGGCGACCATGAAGCAGGAGTAGAATCCTACGCCGAACTGGCCGATGATGTCGACATCGCCCTGTTTGCGTTCTTCGACCTCGACCTCTTCCTCATCGCCGGTTGCGGGCTTTTCCCCATTCTGGTTCTGTGCGGCCTTGAATTCGAAGCTATCGGAATGCGCGATGGTGCCTAGATTCTCTTCCAGCTCTTCAGCGTTCATGCCGATGCCGTTGTCGGAAACGGTGATAGTGCGTGCTTCCTTATCGAAGGCGACGCGGATGGAAAGGTCGCCCTTGCCGATCTGGATGTCCTGGTCGGTCAGGCTCTTGAAGTACAGCTTGTCTTCTGCGTCGGATGCGTTGCTGATCAATTCGCGCAGGAAGATTTCCTGGTTGGTGTAGATGGAATTGATCATCAGATCCAGAAGCTTCTTGCTCTCTGTCTTGAATTTCTGCATACGCTCGCTCCTTGGGTTCTCTCGTCTTTTAGCAGTCTTGATGCTTGAGTGCCAAAACGGATTATAAACCCAGAATGCCCAGTGCAAGACGATGTGCCGATTCGTCACCTTTGTGTAAAAAAGCGAGTAGGGCCAGCTGGTCGATGTGGTCGGCAATAGAATCGTATTCGGGTGATTATGGCTGCGGGGGTATGTCCGCAGTAGGAAACGAACGATGAGGTGCCGTATGAACGCAAGCATGAGCGAAAAGACCCGCAAGGATATCCAGACGTTGCGCGAATGGATCGACCAATGCCCGAAGGGCCGCATGGTTTTCTTCGGAGGTGCGGGCGTATCCACAGAAAGCGGGATTCCCGACTTCCGCAGCCCGACCGGTTTGTACGGTAGTCCCCGGGCGAAGACCTACGAGTATTCTCCGGAATTCATGTGCTCTCGAACCTTCTTCGACGGGCATACTGCCGAGTTCTACGACTTCTATACCGATCGTATGCTGTACCTGGAAGCGCAGCCCAACAGGGCGCATAGGAAGCTCGCCCAGTTGGAGGAGGATGGCATCCTGGGTGCCGTGGTGACTCAGAACATCGATGGACTGCATCAGGCGGCGGGCAGCAAGAAAGTATTCGAATTGCACGGTGGCGTGCTGCGAAATTTCTGCCGCAAATGCAATCGCTTCTATGATGTGCACGAGATGATGGCTGCGCGTGATGCCGATTCCGAAGGCATTCCCCATTGCAAGTGCGGCGGCGTCATCAAGCCCGATGTGGTTTTGTACGAAGAGCCGCTCGATGAATCCGTGATGGAGGGCGCTATCCGCGCGATCGCATCTGCAGACTTGCTGTTGATTGCGGGAACATCCCTTGCCGTATATCCGGCAGCGGGCCTGATAGATTTCTTCCATGGATCCCATCTTGCGATTGTTAACATGTCCCCCACTGATCGCGACCGCAGCGCGGATATCTGCATTGCGGCGAGCATCGGGGATGTACTCGACTATTAGCGACAGAAGTTTATTATTGCGCACATTGTTGTACGTCTTCGTTCAATCTGTCCATTTTGTTTCCATTTTTTGTATTATGTTGATACTGAATTATTTCCGTTTATATTCACTTGGATACGCGGGAAGGGTCGAATAGCTGGTTGCGGAACGCAATGCTCCCTGACGAAGGTCGAGGCACCGTGTTCGCATGATCGGATGGCACTGCACTCGGAAGGCGGAAAGTTCCGTCTGGAGTGGTGCACGAAATGGAGGCGAGATGGCAGAGAATCGTCGTGTGAAGATGACGAAGGCAATGATCAGGGAAGCGTATATCGACTTCATCGTGGAGAATCCCGATAAGATGCCTTCTGTGACGGAAGTGTGCGAGCGCGCCGACGTGAACAGGTCCACGTTCTACACCCACTACAGGGATCTGGATGCCCTGCATGCGGAAATCGAGGCATCCATCTTCGAGGTTATTCCCGTACTGGTGCCCGAAGACGACCCCGACTATATCGAGAAGAACTGCAAGCTCCTGCGCGATTTCTTCACCTACATCGCCGATGACCCCCGTCTGTTGAGTGTAATCACTTCCTCTAAGGCCGAGGAGGGCTGGGAGTTCAAGTTGGCAAGCGTGCTGTTCCGCGATTTCAGGCCCGAAGGGGTGAGCCGCGAAGGATCGAAGGGCTACTACGAGTACGTCTTCGTCGTCATGGGGGCTTTGGGTGCGATGCGCGAGTGGCATCGTGCCGGCTGCCCGATTAAGCCCGATGCTTTCGGCTACCTGATGTTCGAATGCTGCCGCAAGGCCATGACCAACTCCCCCGACTTGGACGCACTCGAATAGCAAGCCGCCTCTTTCGGGGCTTTGGGTCGCAAGCGTGTGAATTATAGGCGTTGACGCAGGTCGACGCCTATTTTTATGCAAAGGGAAGGCGAAGCCGGATATTATCAGAACCTGGCGAATCGAGGTATCTTCATGAGGAGCACGAAGGCGACCAGGAACATGATGCACAGCGAGAAGACGCCGAGCTGGGAGCTTCCCGTGATAACAGCCACGAAGCTGATAAGGAAAGTCCCCAGTGCGGCGGCATACTTTCCGAAGATGTCGAATACCCCGTAGAACTCATCCGAACGATCGGATGGGATGAGCTCTGCAAAGTAAGAACGGGAAATCGCCTGGACCCCGCCTTGGAATAGTCCCACGGCAACGGCGAGGATCCAGAATTCCCGGCTGCTCTGCAGGAAGAAGGCGGCATAGAAGACTATCACCGCATAGCAGAGGGTGGAAATGACGATCATGCGCCATGCCCCGAAGCGCTCAGCCAGTTTGCCGTAGGCGATGGTTGCGGGAAAGGCGATGATTTGGGTCAGCAGAAGGGCCAGAACCATCATGGTATCGTCCAGTCCCAAATCGCTTCCAAAGGAAACAGCCATCTTGATGATGGTATGGACGCCGTCGATATAGAAGAAGTATGCGAGCATGAAAAGGAGCAGATGCCTGGTCTTGGAAACGTATCTCAGCGTTGACAGCACTTCGGGGATGACTTTCCTCAAGGAGAAGGCGTCTTTATTCCTGCCATGAATCTGCTTGACCTTGCGCAGCAGTGGAATGGTGAAGACGAGCCACCATATGGCGGTGATGAGGAACGAAATCCGTATCCCATTCAGAGTGCTTATCCCCAAGCTTTCCCCGAACAGCACGATAGCCAGGCAGGTGACAAACGGGATGCACGATCCGATATACCCCCAGGCGTAGCCGGCGCTGCTGACCATATGGCGCCTTTCGGGCTCTGCCGCATCGACAAGGAAGGCGTCGTAGAACACTATCGAACTGTTCAGCATCACGTTTGCGATCAGATAGATGGCAAGGAATATGCCGGCAGAATCCGGTATTCCCAGTGCCGCGCATGCGACTATTCCAGTTCCTGCGGTTCCGATAAGGAATTTTTTCTTGTTTCCCATCATGTCGGCGATATTTCCCAGAAACGGCATGAGCAATGCAATTAAAAGCGACGCTGCCGACTCGGTGAAGCCCCAGGAAACGACGATCGATGATCCGGAATCTGCGAGTTCTGAGAAGTAAATCGGGATTAGTGTTGCCGAAAGCATCACGAATGCGGAGTTTCCGACGTCGTATTTTACCCAGCTCCGTTCTTTCTCCGTGAGTTTTCTCCCTCTTCCCAGCCTGTTGGTTTTTCCAGCCATTCTTGCACCCTATCGTCCAGATGGATATTCTCGCCCCTTCGTGGAAGACATTATGGTGCCAAGCTTGCGGGGCTGGAGGGATTCTGCACCGAAGCTTTACAAACGGACTGGCAAAACACTTGCATTTGCCCAGGTAGATACACTAATCGAACCAAGAGGATAAGAAAAAACGAAGTGTGTGAAAAAATACGATAGTAAGAAAAAACATCATATTGAATAACAGAAAACAACGTGTAGAATGAGCTTTCAGTCCCAGATAAGCCCCTATCGTCAAAAGGAAGGGGGGGGGGGGGTTCTTTGCCCGCCTTTATCACCCATTATTCGTTCGGAAAACGCTTACTGGAAAGGCTCGGATCTGAAATAAACGATCGGAGGCAAATCGATGCATTTCTAATCGGGAACCAAGGGCCCGACCCTTTGTTCTATTCGTTTCTCAGTCCTTTTATCTGCCGAAATATTCATCTTGGAAGCAAATTGCACGAAAGCGACCCTGCCTGTTTCTTCCAGGCGTGGGTCGATTATATTTCCGAATGTTCTGACTCTGAAGAGAGAAAGGTTTATGCGGGATTTCTCGCTGGTATGTTCTGCCATTACCTGCTCGACGTGAATGCGCATCCGCTTATCGATTATTTCCAAGATCGGATATGCGAGATAGAGGAATCCGATTTCTCCGAAAATGATAAATCGGTCGCCCATATGGTGGTTGAGCGGGAAATCGATGAGATGATGCTCTACGTCAGCACGGGCAAGACCGTTTTCGATTTCGATCCGGCAGCTGCGATGCTCGCCTTGGACGATGATTCGCTCGACAAGATAAGCGCGGCCTTCTCCGCCGTGGTCTTCGAATCTATGGGGGAGAGAATGGCTGCGGAATGCTATGCGCGCAGCATGAAGAACTTCCGTTGGCTCCAGGGGACTATCAAGCATCCTCGGGGGTTCAAGTTCGCCTTGGCGGGCGGTGTCGAGAAGCTGCTGATGCCGCGGTCGAGGCTGCGCGCTATGAAGCTGAGGCCCGTCGCCATGGAACGCACCCGTTATGCGAACGAGGGCCATGGGGCCTGGGTGAATCCCCAGACCGGGGAAACGAGCACCCAGAGTCTGTCGGATCTGTTCGATGTTGCGCTCGATCAAGCGGTGGAATGGATTCCCCGGCTTTTGGCCGCCAATGTGACGGTGCAGGATATCGAGGAGCTGACGTGCGGCAGGGATTATTCCGGGCGGATCGTGTCCGCGAAAAACCCCGATTTGTGAGAATCGCATCCCGATGCGAGAATGCATCGGGATGCTTTCCGTTCGAGAAGGGGGTCTGATGGGTCGTTTCGGGATCATGTTCGTCTGCCATGGCAATATCTGCCGGTCTACCATGGCCGAATTCGTCATGAAGGACATGCTGGAGAATGCGGGTTTGGCAGATAGGGTGACGGTGGCTTCGAGCGCTACGAGCACCGAGGAAATCGGCAATCCCGTGCACCACGGCACCCGCCGGATGCTCGAACGGCATGGCATCCCCTGCGAAGGCAAGCGCGCGGTCCAGCTGAAACGCTCCGATTACGATTCGTATGACCTGTTCGTGGGCATGGACGCCGCCAACGTCCGCAACATGCGCCGGATGCTGGGTGGGGACGCCGAAGGGAAGGTATGCAAGCTGCTCCAGTTCCCCGAAGACGCAAGCGCAGATACGGCATCCGATGTGGTGGACCCCTGGTACACGGGGGATTTCGAGGCGACCTGGCGCGATGTCGTCGAGGGTTGCAGCGCCTTGCTGGAATGCCTGCGCGAAAGGCTCTAGCCGTGTTTCCCGGAGCCGAGGACCCCAGACAGCGCGCGGCATGGAACCGTGCCCTCGATGCCAAACGGAAGAACCCTCCGATACAGAATGTGCGCAACCTGAAGGGCATGGGTCCCAACAAGGCCTGCGGGCATAAGGGAGGCATCTCTCGGCAGGGCTCGAAACGGGGCTGATGAACGCTTTGCCTGTGGCAAACGGCTCTCATCGCGCCCCCAGCGGGGCTGTTTCGGCGGTCGAAGGTTGTTTCGGGAATCTGGCGATTGTCTGCGGCCTTCGCTTTTTACTGCCTTGAAATCAATTTCCCGTATGGGACCTCTATACTTCTAGAGGTTATCGGACCACCCGGAACCGAAGCGGATTCTCCGGTTTCGTATCGCAGCTGGCGGTAGGCCGGAGCTTCCACGGGGTTTTCCGGAAAAGCGACACAAGGAGAAGATCATGGGAATTCGTTCGGGAGCAGCCAAGTTCGTAAGCGCGGCGGGAACATTCGCCTTGCGTAATGTATTCCATAGGCCTGCGGCAAACTTCCCCGGCAAGGTTGCCCTGTACGTAGACCCCAGGATCATCGCGAACACCTCACGCAAGCTGCGTTGCGGCAGCGTCTGCGTGGTCGGAACCAATGGCAAGACCACCATCACCAACATGCTCGCGGATTGCATGGAAGCGGCGGGTATGCGCGTGGTCTGCAACCGCACGGGCGCGAACCTGGATTCGGGCATTGCAACCAGCCTGCTCCAGGCAAGCGAGAGCGATTGGGGCGTGTTCGAATGCGACGAACTCTGGCTTGCGAAGGCCCTTCCCCAGCTCCAGTCCAAGTATGTGCTGCTTTTGAACCTGTTCCGCGATCAGTTGGACCGTGTCGGCGAAGTGAGCCGCATCCAGGACAGCATCGTATCCGCCTTCGCCGCTTCTCCTGGAACCGTGATGGTCTATAACGCCGATGACCCCATGTGCGAGACCATCGCGCGCAGGGTTTCCAACCCGAAGATCCCCATCGGCATCGGCGAGGACCTGGGCCTGCCCCTGGCGGGGCCCAGCGATGTTCGCATCTGCCAGCAGTGCAGCGGTGACATCGAATACAGCTATCGCCAGTACAGCCAGCTGGGCGAATACCATTGTACGAAGTGCGACTACGGCCGCTCCCCCTTGGCTTTCGCAGCGAGGAACTGCCGCATCGATGGCGAGGGCATGGCCTTCGATGTCGCCCAGGCGGTAGACGGCATTCCCGCACAGGTAAGCCCCGAAGCACCCGAACCCCGCGTCATCGGGCATATCGAGGCGGATTATTCCGGCGCGTACATGGTCTACAACCTGCTGACCGTGTACACGGCGGCGCATCTGATGGGTGCCCCGAACGACAAGATCATCCAGGCGATGCGCGATTTCGATCCCCGTAATGGCCGTCTGCAGACCCTGCAGGTGCGCGGTCGCGAGGTGATGCTCAACCTGGCGAAGAACCCTACCGGCTTCAACCAGAATCTCGACCTGGTCGCAAAGGCGAAGGGCCGGAGGGTCGCCGCATTCTTCGTGAACGACATGGAAGGCGACGGCCGCGACGTCAGCTGGCTGTGGGATGTCGACTTCGAGAGCCTGGCTGCAGACGAGGGCCTTATCGTGTTCGTGGGCGGCATGAGGGCGAACGACCTGCAGGTACGCATGAAGTACGCTGGGGTGAATGCGCGGATTATCGCGGATTCCGACGAGGCGATGGAATACATGGCCAAGCTCCCCGCTGATTTCAGGCTCTTCATGATCGCCAATTACACCGCGCTCCCGCCTATCCATGAGCGCATGACCGAGATCGCCGCGGAAGCGAACCCCGTGATGGCGATCCCGGAAGACGGGCAGGCGGCGGAGGAATTTGCCCGCGAGCTTGCGAAGCGCATCGGCTCCCAGGCAGAATGCAGCATCCCTGCTTTCGACGAGCGTCCCCTACGTATCGGCTTCGCCCTGCCCCAGCT
The DNA here is from genome assembly GCA_051878795.1 of Eggerthellaceae bacterium. Lineage (GTDB taxonomy): Bacteria > Actinomycetota > Coriobacteriia > Coriobacteriales > Eggerthellaceae > W1P20-047. The sequence goes on along the minus strand of JBJEKU010000101.1, from coordinate 12,301 downwards.
TCTGAACCTGTGCGGCGACAGCGGCAATGCGAAGGTGCTTGCCCAGCGCTGTGCATGGAGGGGTATTCCCGTAGAGATGGTCGACTACGGTAACGAAGGCGATTGCGGCTTGGATTCCATCGACATCCTGGTTGTTGCAGGCGGCCCCGAACACGAGCAGATCATGGCCTGCGATGCGCTTTCCACCCGCGCCGAAGAGCTTTCCCGTTATGTCGAGGATGGCGGCGCCATGCTGGCAGTTGGCGGCGGCCTGCAGATTCTGGGACGTAGCTGGAAGGCAACCGAAAGCGCTATCGAAGGCGTGGGCCTTCTTGATATCGACGAGGGAGCTCCCCGTCCCGGTTCGCGCCTTATCGGCGATGTGGTGGCGGAATCCCCCCTCGCAAAGCATCCCGTCATCGCTTTCCGCAACGATTCGGGTTGCATGAGGCGTGTTGGATCCGTTCCAGGCCTGTGCAGCGTTACCGCGGGCCCTGGAGCCAATGATGGTGTTCACAGCGCGGATGGAATCATCCATAACTCCGTTCTGGGAAGCAGCATGCATGGACCCTTGCTGCCGAAGAACCCCGAGCTTGCAGACTGGCTGATCACCCGCGCCATCGAGCGCAGGACCGGCGAAAAATGCTGCCTGGAGGCTCTGGACGATACCGAGGAATTGCAGGCGAATACCTTCATCTTCAAGCGTCTGAGTGGGAAATAACCGGGATTTCGTTCCGATAGTGTGGTTTTTTATCCCTCTGGGGCGGTAGTTTTCCTTCGGTCCTTGCATTTTCGAATAGCGAGCTTTCAGAATAACCCGCATGGCTACTAGAAAACGAAACCAAAACAACGTACCGGCCGACCGCGAGTTCCGTGACGATGCCTCGCATTACCGCCGCCGCGAATACGGTGACGGCGATGCATACGGCTTCGATTCGTATGGGACTCCCGGTCGTTCGGGCGCTCGGGGCGCGAACCAGTACAGCCGCTACAACGCGGATGCGTATGCGTCCCGCTTCGATCCTGCCGTGAACGAAGACCCTCAGCCTCGTTCTTTCCGACGCAGATCGTCTGCGCGCAATGCGGGTGACGGGAAGGTGGGCGACGGAGTCCGCGGATACGCCGGCTTCCCCGACGATTCACGCCAGGACGGCTATCAAGGCTACTCTCGCGAATCCTACGGACAGCGTGCTTCCCGCTATTCGACCCGCCGCAAGCGCAAGACGCGTATCAAGATCGCACTCATCGTGCTCGCATTGATCCTTGTCGCGGGTGCGGGTTCTGCCTTCGCGTACATCAAGGCGATCGATAAGAACCTTTCCGAAGGTTTGGACCCCCAGCTGAAGAACGTGCTCGTGAGCACGAACATGAAGAAGGAACCCTTCTACATGCTCCTTCTGGGAACCGATGCCTCGCTTGAGAGAAAGAACGACGAAAGCTATGCGGAGGTATTCCGTACCGACACCATCCTGCTCACCAGGGTCGATTCGGTCGAGAAGAAGGTGACGCTGGTTTCCATGCCGCGCGATACCATGATCGACATGGGCGAGGACGGCACGCAGAAGCTGAATGCGGCCTATGCCATCGGCGGTGCGAGCGCGGCGGTCACGGAAGTGTCCGACCTTTCGGGCGTGGGTATCTCGCATTTCTGCCTGATCGACATGGACGGCCTGACTTCCGTGGTCGATGCCCTGGGCGGCATCGAGGTGGATGTCCCCATGGAAATCGATGACGAGGATGCGGGTGGGCATCTGGATGCCGGCTTGCAGACGCTCAACGGCGAGCAGGCGCTGATCCTGTGCAGGTCGCGCAATGCTTTCGAAGAGTACGGTGCCGGAGACCTGTACCGCGCGGCGAACCAGCGCCTGGTGCTGCAGGCTATCGCCAGCAAGATCCTTTCCTCCAATCCGGCCACCATCGCCAAATCCGTTACGGCTATTTCCGAATTCGTGAGCACCGACCTTTCCGTGGGCCAGATCATCAGCCTTGCGGAATGCTTCCAGGGAATCGACGTTCAGGAATCCATCTACACCGCATCCATGCCCACGCATTCCGAGTACATCGATGACCTGTGGTACGAGGTTGTGGACGAAAAGGCATGGGACACCATGATGGACCGTGTCGACAGCGGCCTGCCTCCTTCGGAGGAATCCGTGGTCGACGAACGGGCCGGTGTGACCCTGGCGAATTCGGGTGACAATAAATCGTCTGGTTCCTCGCAATCGGATTCGTCCGACGACTCCCAGTCCGAGGGCGCCACGGCCCGCGGTGGAAGCGTGTGCGTGCGCAATGGCACCGATGTGACGGGCGCGGGCAGCGCGGCGATGACCGTCCTTGAAGAAGACGGCTTCACTGTTCTGGATGCAGCCGATGCCGATGCCACCGACTACCTGACGACGCTCGTTATCTACGACGACGAATCCTTCGCGGCACAAGCCCAAGAGCTTGCCGACCTGCTGGGCGATTCCGCCGAAGCGGTGCAGAATGATGGGACCTATACCCTCAAGGGAGACATCCTGGTGGTGGTAGGTGCGGATCTGGCAGAGGATATCGCCGCCCGTGGCTACGCCTTGGAATCCGGAGCCGCAGCCGAATAGGCGGGCTTTGTCCCAGAATCGAGACCCGAAAGGGAGAAAAGCGGGCCGGACCTGCAGGTTCGGCCCGCTTCGTTGTGCTCGGTCGAGGGTTGTTCTTGTTCCGGATTCGGCAAAGCACCATCGGGTCGGGGCCTCTTCGCCCCGCATGACGCCGCTGTTGCGGTGGATTGCTAGGATGCGGGAGTCCATATCGATGCGAGGGCCCGTCCGGGTGCTTCGGAAGCGAGGGCTCCGGGTGCTTTTGCGGCCTATTTGTGGTAAGGCTCGTTCCGGTTGATCTTACAGGCTCGGTAGACCTGCTCCAGCAGTACGACGCGCGCCAGGTTGTGGGGCAGGGTGATGGGTCCGAAGCTCATGCGCTCGGCTGCGCGTTCGCGCACCTCCCGCGTTACCCCGTCGCTTCCGCCGATGATGAAGGCGACATGCGATATCCCGCGCAAGGCCAAGCCGTCGAGTTTTTCGGCGAGGTCCTCGCTCGAGGTTTCCTTGCCGCGGATGTCGAGCAGGATGGCATGGCAGCCGGCGCCTGCGGCGTCGAGGGCCCCCAAGATGAGCTCCGCTTCCTTCTGGGCGTTGCTGTCGGGAAGCTCCTTCACGGACACGTTCGCGTAGCCTCCCAGTCGTTTGAGGTATTCGCCGCAGGCATCCTTCCAGAAGCGCTCCTTCAGCCTGCCGACGGCGATGATGGTGATCTTCAGCATTATTCCGCGTAGATTTCCTTCTCGATTACCAGATCTTCCTTGATCCTGCCAACCAGGGCCTGCAGGGCGTCGACTACATGCGGGCGGATATCGCCCCCGACAAGCACGTACATGAGCGAATCCCCCACCGAGAGCACGCCTTCGTTCAGCCAGGTGCGAACGTAGTAGATGCCGTCCATCTGCAGGGTTTCCGCTTCGGCTTGCGCAAGCCCTGCCGCATCGTAGGAGAATTCGATCCCGGCAACTTGCGGCAAGCCGGCAGCGCCTTCGCGCACCTGCGCCTTGGGCGTGATGCGGACCACGCCGTTATGGGTGAGGAACATGCCGCACTGGGCGGAGATGGGATCCGCCTTCGCCTCTTCCAGCCATGAATCCAGGGAAGGTTCGGTCTTGGCCATTCGGGCCTCCTTTCGCCGTATTCGACCTGCATATGGTAGCACCGGGGCCCGAGCCCGCTCCGCCTGGTGGCCGCCTAGGTTACAAGCGCAGAAAATACCGTCCCGAATGGGAAGGGGCTTTTGCCCTGTTGGTTACAATGTGACGGTTGAGAAAAATGGGATAGGTCCGCGCAAACGACGCGCGGGCTTCGATCAGAGAGGAACTGCCATGGCTTTGCCAGCACCCAACAAGGACGCGGTTGCCGACAACCGCACGACCATGGAATTGGGCAAGGTTCTGCCCAAGACCGCGAACGTCATCGACGGCCACTTGTTCGTGGGCGGCGTCGACATGGTAGAACTTGCCCGCACCCAGGGAACCGCCATGTACGTCTACGATGAGGAAGACCTGCGCGACCGCATGCGCCAGTATCGCACAGCCTTCGACAAGCGCTGCGAGAACGCGGGCGTGGCATATGCGAGCAAGGCTTTCTTGAATAAGGCAATGGCGCGCATCGCCAAGGAAGAGGGCATGCACCTTGACGTCTCCGGCGGCGGCGAGCTGGCCATCGCCCTGGCGGCCGGTTTTCCTGCCGAACGCATCGTGGTTCATGGCAACAGCAAGACCGAGCTCGAGCTGACCGAGGCTATCGAAGCGGGCGTGGGCCGTATCGTGGTCGATAGCATCACCGAGCTGGAGCGTATCAGCCGCATCGCCGGCGAGCTGGGCAAGGTCCAGGACGTATTCCTGCGCATCACCCCCGGTGTGGAGGCCGATACCCACGACTATATCAAGACCGGCTGCGAGGACAGCAAGTTCGGTTTCACCATGCGCGATGACTTCGCCTTCGAAAGCGTGCTTGCGGCCATTTCCACCGAGAATGTGCGCCTGGCAGGCCTGCATATGCATATCGGCTCGCAGATCCTGAAGCTCGATCCCTTCGCGGAAGCAATCGATGTCATGATCGAGCTGTTCTCCCGCGTGAAGGATGCCTGCGGCTATGAAATCGACGAACTGGATGTGGGCGGCGGCCCCGGCGTGGCATACCAGGCTGCGGACGTGCCTGCGGTCATCGACGAATTTGCCAGAATCGTAACCGATGCGCTCGATGCCTCCTGCGAGAAGTATGGTGTGGCTGTACCCCGTGTGCTGTGCGAACCCGGCCGAAGCATCGTTGCAACCCCCGGAATCACCCTGTACACGGTGGGAACCATCAAAAATCTGCCAGGAATCCGTAAATTCGTTGCTGTTGACGGCGGTATGTCCGACAACATCCGCACTGCCCTGTATCATGCTTCTTACGAGGCGACCGTCGCCAACAAGGCGGACCAGCCCCGTACCCAGATCGTGACCATCGTGGGAAAGCATTGCGAAAGCGGAGACGCCGTGGTTCTGGACGGTTCCCTGCAGGAAGCCCAGCCGGGCGACGTCGTCTGCGTGTTCGGCACCGGCGCATACTGCCACAGCATGTCGAGCAACTACAACGGCAATGTGCGTCCCGCCGTGGTCTTCGTGAAAGACGGCCAAGCACGCGTCGTGTCGCGTAGGCAGACCTACGCCGACCTGATGGCCTGCGACGTCGACTAGAGGCAAGAGTCAAAACGCGCTTCCGCTTCTTCGGTGGGAGCGCGTCGGGATAGAGAGGAAAAACGCATGGCAGTGAAAATCGGCCTGATCGGCACCGGTACCGTCGGTGGCGGCTGCATCGAGATCATCCAGAAGCACAAGGAGGACTTCAAGCGCCATTTCGGCATCGACTTGGAGCTCGCCCAGGTATGCTCCCTGCAGCGCGAGCGTGCGGAAGAATACGGCGTTGCCGATATCTTCACCGAGAACTTCCATGACGTGCTGGAAAACCCCGAGATCGACGTGGTCGTCGAAGTGATCGGCGGCACCACCTTCGCACGCACCGTCGTGACCGAGGCCCTGAAGGCCGGCAAGCACGTGGTCACTGCCAACAAGGCCCTCATGGCCACCTACGGCGAGGAAATCATGACCCTCGCTGCCGAAAACGAGCGCGAGATCGCGTTCGAGGCGAGCGTGGGCGGCGGCATCCCCATCATCGGCCCCCTGAAGCATTCCCTGATCGCCAACGAGATCAGCAGCGTTATCGGCATCGTCAACGGTACCACCAACTATATGCTCACCCGCATGGGCGAAGACGGCCTGACCTATGACGACGCCTTGGCCGAAGCCCAGGCGAAGGGCTTCGCCGAAGCCGATCCCACCGCCGACGTCGACGGCCTGGATGCTGCCGCGAAGATCGCGATCCTCAGTTCCATCGCATTCAATTCCCGCGTTACCATGGCGGACGTGCATACCGAAGGCATCCGCGGCCTTTCCCCTGTCGACCTGGCGACCGCCCAGGAAATGGGCTATTGCGTGAAGCTGCTGGCCATCGGCAACCGCACCGATGCGGGCATCGACGTGCGCGTGCACCCCGCGATGCTGCCCCTGGACCATCCCCTGGCAACCGTCAACGGTGTCTTCAACGCCATCTATGCGGTCGGCGACTTCGTGGGCGAGACCATGTTCTTCGGCGAGGGCGCCGGAGCCGGTGCCGCTGCGAGCGCTGTCATGGGCGACGTCCTGGAAGTGGTCCGCCATATCCAGGCGGGCATCAAGCCCCTGGTTGGCTGCACCTGCACCGACAATCTGCCCTTCATGAAGATCGAAGACACCGTCCAGCGCTACTACCTGCGCTGCAAGGTCGTCGACAAGCCCGGCATCCTGGCCAAGATGGCAAGCGCCTTCTCCAACCATGGCGTGAGCGTGTATTCCATGATCCAGCGCGGTGCAGACGAGCAGGCCAATACCGCCGAGCTGGTCTATGTCACCCATTCCGCCAAGGACAGCGAGATCATGGCGGCGATCGAAGAGATGAAGGCCATGGACAACGTACTGGCGGAAGGCGAAGAGCCTGCCGTCATCAGGCTTGCAGGAAAGTAAGGAAAGCCGCTCTTTTCCGAATGGAGGACGACTATGACCCGCTTTTGCGCAAACTGCGGAAGCCCGCTTCAGGAAGGGTATTCCTTCTGCGAGAACTGCGGCGCTCCCGCGGAGCAGACTCCTGTACAAGACCAGAACCAGGCAGTCCCCGCTCCCGCCGAGATGGAAGCTCCTGCTGCTGCGGCCCAGCCTGCCCAGAGCGAACCCGCCATCGATGCGGCAGCGCCCCAGGTAGACGATGCGGCGCCCAGGTCCTTTGCGGACCAGTCTTTTGGTGCGCCTGAAGCCGGAGCTCAACCTGTCGGTGCTTACGTTCCGACTGGGGAAGGCGTCCAGAACCCTGCGCCCACCGGCCCCATCTTCAATACGGGTGGCGCGAAGAAGGCAAGCGGTTTGGCGATTGCGTCCATGGTTCTGGGTATCCTCAGCATCGTGTCGAGCGGTATCGTCGTGGGCCTTATCTTCGGTATCGTGGCAATCGTGCTGTTCGCCGTCGCGAGGAAGAAGCACGGCAAGTCCGGTATCGGGCTCGCGGGTTTGATTACCGGCATCGTGGGTACTGTGCTCTCGATCGTATGGGCGCTGCTCATCGGCGGCATCATCGTCGGAGCCGTTGCCGCGGAGGAATCCGGGGCGCTTACCTATGACGATGACGGCATCCATTACTCCATCGGCGATGTTGATCAGTACGAAACCATTCCTGTGGGCGTTTGGTATGCCTCCGAGTGCAGGCTTACCTACGATGGGAAGGACTACGAAGACGGTGTGTTCTCCCTCGACGAGGCGAAGGATATCGAGCGCGACTTCTATGATGTCGTGCTGACCATCGAAGAGGACGGCACCTTCTCCTTCGACTACGGCGACGAATCGAAGAGCGGTACCTGGAGCGCCGACGCCGATTGCGTCACCCTGACGATGGATGGAACGGGCGAGAAGCTCTTCCTGTTCCCCTACGACGACGATAAGAGCATCAGCCCCACTTCGGGCCGCGAGTTCGATGAGATGGGTTTCATCGACGCGGGCCTGTACATGGAATTGGAGCGATAACGGAAAGCTTATCGGCGCCGGGGTCGTTGCGTGCGATTCCGTGGACGACCTCGGCCCGTAATGCCGTGCAGCTCTTTCAAAATCGCACCCCGTCATCCTTGTCAGATGGCGGGGTGTTTTGCGTCACGCCATCCGGATACCATGGGTCGCCCCCCCCCCCTTTTTTTTTGGCAAAGCGTGTTCGTATATCGCCCCGGGTGCGCCTTGTTATCTTCCCAGCGGGCTTCGAGAGAAAGGAAAGCCGAATGACCGTTGCCGCTATCTTCGATTGCGATGGGGTGCTGATCGATTCGGCGCACGTGTGGCGCGATACCGAAGGCGAGCTCTGCCGTCGGGCGGGCCGCCCCCTCACCGAGGAGGAGCAGCGTGCCATCGTGACCATGACCATCGGCGAAGTGGGCGATTTCCTGCATAGCCGTATCGGCCTGGGCGAAGACGGTGCCCATGTGGTGCGCATGATCGACGAGCTGATGATGGATTTCTACGCGAACCGCGCTTGCGCTGTTCGCGGGGTCGAGCATCTGCTGCGCAGCCTGCATGACCGCGGCGTGGTGATGAGCGTGGTTTCTTCCAGCCCTAAGCCTTACCTGATGGCAGGTCTGGCCCGTATCGGCGTAGACGACGTCTTCCAGGCCATCCTCTCCGTGGAGGACCTGGATACCTCGAAGCGCGATCCGCTGATCTTCCGCCATGCGATGGACCTGATGGGCAGCACGCCCCATGACACTTGGGGTTTCGACGATTCGTATTATGCGGTGCAGACCATGCGCGATTTGGGAATATGCACCGTGGGCGTTTACGATGCACACGAACCCTACGAGCTCGATCGCTTGCGGGAGGCATCGGATCTGCTCACCTGCGATTACGGCGACCTGGACCCCGATATGATCGCTGCGGGGCCTGCGGCTTGGAAGGGCCGATAGCGAGCGACCCGCATTCCAGCGGGTCGCGTTCGTTTGATTCGGTGGTGGCCTGCTGCGATCTTAGCTGCGGCCGATTTCGTTGATGTCGAACGGGGTGGTCTGGTAGACGTAGTAGTTCAGCCAGTTGGTGTAGAGCAGCTGCCCGACCGAGCGCCAGGTGTTCAGCGGTTTCTGCGTGGGGTCGTCGTTGGGGAAGTAGTTTTCGGGGACGTTGGGGTCGATGCCCTTGGCTACGTCGCGCTCGTATTCCAGCTGCAGGGTGTCGTAATCGTATTCGCTGTGGCCGAAGATGAAGAAGTCCTTGCTATCGGCGCTCTTCACGATGGCCACTCCGGCTTCTTCCGAATGGGCGATCAGCTCGAGTTGGGGGTTTGCCAGCACGTCCTGCGCCAGCACTCCGGTATAGCGGGAATGGGGCATGTTGAAGACATCGTCGATGCCGCGGACCAGCGGGGATGTTTCCTTGTCCAGGGTATGGCGGTACACGCCGGAGAGTTTTTGGGGCAGGTTGACCTTCTGGATGCCATAGTGGTGGTAGATGCCCGCCATCGCACCCCAGCAGATATAGAGCGTGCTGTATACGTGGGTGTGCGCCCAGGTCATGATCTCGCACAGCTCGTCCCAGTAGTCCACGTCCTCGAATTCCAGCAGCTCGACGGGTGCGCCGGTGACGATCAGGCCGTCGTAGCGTTCCTCGCGGACTTCTTCGAAGGTGCGGTAGAAGCTGTCCAGATGCTCCTGGCTGGTGTTGACCGATTCATGGGTGCCGGCGCGAAGCAGCGTGACTTCGATTTGCAGCGGGGTGTTGGACATCTTGCGCAGGATCTGGGTTTCGGTGGCGATCTTCGTGGGCATCAGGTTCAGCAGCAGCACGCGCAGCGGGCGGATGTCCTGCTGGAGCGCACGCGTTTCCGTCATGGTGAAGATGTTCTCGCCTTCCAGGATCTCTTTGGCGGGAAGCTGGTTGGGAATCTTGATGGGCATGGTTTCTCCTAAGCAAAGGAAACGCCCGGACCGCCGTGTTCGGGAATAGGTCCAGGCGCAGTGGTTCGATAGTCTACTGGGAAGTCTATCTGAAAATGCGCTGCTCGGGTTATCTACAAAACAGATAACTCTTTATCGGTAAAAGCGTTTTCGGAAAATTCAGTGATTGGTTATGGGTTTCTTCGAGGGCGGTATACTTGCTTTTTGCGAAACGAAATGCAACGCAACATACCGATATCGAATCAAGTGAAAGGCGCATCCATGGAATTCAAGCAGGGAACCGTGTGCGTGCAGGGCGGCTACAGGCCCGCTAATGGCGAGCCCCGCCAGGTGCCCATCGTCCAGTCCACCACCTTCCGTTACGAGTCGAGCGCGGCAATGGGAAAGCTCTTCGACCTGGAGGCCGAAGGCTACTTCTACACCCGTCTGCAGAATCCCACTAACGACACCGTCGCGGCGAAGATCTGCGAATTGGAAGGCGGTACCGCCGCCATGCTCACCTCGAGCGGCCAGGCTGCAAATTTCTACGCAGTCTTCAACATCGTCAACTGCGGCGACCACGTGATCGCGAGCAGCTCCATCTACGGCGGCACCTTCAACCTGCTTTCCGTGACCATGGCCAAGATGGGTATCGAATTCACCTTCGTCGACCCCAAGTGCAGCGATGAGGAACTGGAAGCGGCGTTCCGTCCCAACACCAAGGCGGTCTTCGGCGAAAGCATCGCCAATCCCGCGCTCACCGTATTCGACATCGAGCGCTTCGCCAACGCAGCGCATGCCCATGGCGTGCCCCTGATCGTGGACAACACCTTCCCCACGCCCGTGAACTGCCGTCCCTTCGAGTGGGGTGCAGACATCGTGACCCACTCCACCACCAAGTACATGGACGGCCATGGCACCGCGGTGGGCGGTGCGATCGTGGATTCCGGCAGGTTCGACTGGATGGCGCATGCCGACAAGTTCCCCGGGCTCACCACCCCTGACGACAGCTACCACGGCGTGGTGTATGCAGAGCGCTTCGGTAAGGAAGGCGCTTTCATCACCAAGGCGACCGCCCAGCTGATGCGCGACTTCGGCAGCATCCAGAGCCCCCAGAATGCGTTCTTGCTGCATATGGGCCTGGAGAGCCTGCATGTGCGTATGCAGCGCCACTGCGAGAACGGCCTGGCGGTCGCGCAGTTCCTGCAGCAGCATCCCAAGGTCGCCTGGGTGCGCTATCCCGGCCTGGAGGGCGATTCCGAATACGAGCTGGCGGCCAAGTACATGCCCAATGGCACCTGCGGCGTGGTGAGCTTCGGCGTAGAGGGCGGCCGCGAGGCTGCGGAGGCCTTCATGGGCCGTTTGAAGATCGCCCAGATCGCCACCCACGTGGCCGACGCACGTACCTGCTGCCTGCATCCGGCTTCGTCCACCCATCGCCAGATGACCGAGGCCGAGCTGGAGGCTGCAGGGGTTTCCGCCGACCTGGTGCGCTTGAGCTGCGGCCTGGAAGACGCCGAAGACCTGATTGCCGATATCGCGCAGGCTTTGGAAGGCTAGCTGCTTTTCCGGTCGGTCTTCTGTCCGTCAATCGATGGTATTCGACGCCCTGGGTCTCTGCGGATCCGGGGCGTTGTTGCGAGAAATCTGCAAAAGATGTGAAATCGTGCGAAATCCCCGCCGGCGGGCTTTCTGTGCGTTGACGGGAAATCGTTCGATTTCGTATATTGGATAAGTTCGCTTTCAGAAGCCCCGTAAACGCAGACTGTAGACGGAACGGCGGAAGGGTTGTCCAGGCCGTGAAGCCGTGCTGGAGTAGGATCCCGGCACCGTAGCACCTGCACTTTTGAAAAACGACATTCTCGTCCGCTTCCGCGTAAGCGGAACGGATGGACATCGCAATGGAGGAAACATTGAAGACGTATTACGCCAAGCCCAACGAAGTTGAGCGCGAATGGGTCTTGATCGACGCTGAGGACATGGTCCTGGGTCGCGTCGCTACTGAGGCCGCACGCATCCTGAAGGGAAAGCACAAGCCCCAGTACACCCCGCATGTCGACACCGGCGACTTCGTCGTCATCATCAACGCCGACAAGATCCGCGTCACCGGTACCAAGGCTGGTAAGAAGACTTACTATCGCCACAGCGGTTTCCCCGGTGGTCTGAAGAGCGAGACGTTCAACGAAGCAATGGCCAAGCACCCCGAGCGCGTTATCGAACATGCTGTCAAGGGCATGCTCCCCAAGAACACCCTCGGCCGTGCAATGGGCATGAAGCTCAAGGTCTATGCAGGCCCCGAACATCCGCATATGGCTCAGCAGCCTCGTCAGATCAAGATTGGAGAATAACCCATGGCAGGTGAAGCAGTATACATCGGCACCGGCCGCAGGAAGAACGCTGTAGCTCGCGTTCGCTTGGTTCCGGGCACTGGCAAGGTTACCATCAATGGCAGGGACGCACTGGAGTACTTCGGCCGTGAGGCACTGCTCGAGTTCGCTCTGGCACCTTTCAAGGTTACCGACACCGAAGGTCACTTCGACGTAATCGCCCGCTGCAATGGCGGCGGCATCGGCGGTCAGTCCGGCGCTCTGCGTCACGGCATCTCCCGCGCTCTCCTGGAGGCCGGCGAGTATCGTGCAGAGCTGAAGAAGGCTGGCTTCCTCACCCGCGACCCTCGCGTTGTAGAACGCAAGAAGTACGGTCTGAAGAAGGCACGTCGTCGTCCCCAGTTCAGCAAGCGCTAATCGAATACCTTTTCGGTTCT
>JBJEKU010000100.1:0-5927 GCA_051878795.1 Eggerthellaceae bacterium | reverse complement strand
ATCGCGGAATGCCAGGGCGTGAAATGGCATATAATGCGCTGTTGCTTATACAGAAAATCAGCAAGTTGTAATCGCGTCCGGCATGCCCGGATGCGTTGTGAAGAATAGGGAAGGTACGGAAAGCTAGTGGGCAACAAGTACAAGCAGACTATGAATCTGCCTACAACCGATTTCCCCATGCGCGCTAATCTGCCCGAAAACGAGCCGAAGCGCCTGGAATGGTGGAATGACCTGGATATCTACCGCAAGGTCCTGGAAAAGAACAAGGACAACGAGCCCTTCGTTTTGCATGATGGGCCCCCGTATGCAAACGGCCCCATCCATATCGGCCATGCTTTCAATAAGATCCTGAAGGACTTCGTCAACAAGAGCCACGCGCAGCGCGGTTACTTCACCCCTTACATCCCCGGTTGGGACTGCCATGGCCAGCCCATCGAGCATGAGGTTGAAAAGAAGCTGGGTACCGAAAAGATGCGCGAGCTGCCCCAGGCGACCGTGCGCCGTCTGTGCCGCGAATGGGCCGAGCGCTTCGTCGACATCCAGCGCAACGGCTTCAAGCGCCTTGGCGTGAACGCCGATTGGGAGCATCCCTATCTGACCTTCATCCCCAACTTCGAAGCCGGCAACGTGGAGATCTTCAAGAAGATGTACTTGGACGGCGCCATCTATCGCGGCCGCAAGCCCATCCACTGGTGCAGCCACTGCCATACCGCGCTTGCAGAAGCCGAGATCGAATACGGCGACGAAGTCAGCCCCGCGATCTTCGTGCGCTTCGAGATGACCACCATCCCTGCCGGCCTGGAAGCCTGGGAAGGTAAGCTGGACGTGGCCATCTGGACCACCACTCCCTGGACCCTGCCTGCCGACGAGGCTGTCATCCTGCATCCCGAAGCCGCGTACGTAGCCGTCGAGAACGAAGGACGTGCCGCTATCGTCGCCAAGGAGCTGGCCGAAAAGCTGTGCGCCAAGTTCGGTTGGGAATACAAGCTGGTCGAAGGTGCCAACGGCGAGGCCTGGGAAATGTCCGGCCTTGACCTGCAGGGCAATCGCTACAAGCAGCCCATCTTCGGCGACCAGGGTGCCGAAGGCGTGTTCATCTACGCCGATTACGTCACCATGGAAGACGGTACCGGTATCGTCCATTCCGCTCCCGGCCATGGTGTCGACGACTACCTGGCCGGCAACAAGTTCGGCATCCCCGTCACCATGCCCGTCGACGATGACGGCTGTTTCTACGTGGGTGAAGGCGCCGGTTTCGGCGGCCCCTTCAGCGGCATGGAAGTGAACGAGGCCAATCCCGTGATCATCGAGTGGCTGCGCGAGCGCGGCGCCCTGATCTTGCATGAGGATATCAGCCACAGCTATCCGCATTGCTGGCGTTGCCATCAGCCGGTTATCTTCCGTGCGACCGACCAGTGGTTCGTGTCCATGGACAACACCGGCCTGCGCGATGCCGCCCTTGATGCCATCCATAACGACGTGCAGTGGATCCCTGCCTGGGCGTCTAACCGCATCGGCTCCATGGTTGCCGATCGTCCCGACTGGTGCATTTCTCGCCAGCGCAGCTGGGGTGTGCCCATCCCCGTGTTCAAGTGCACGGGTTGCGGCGAGGTGGTAGCTACCGAGGAAACCTTCGATGCGGTCATCGACCTGTTCTATACCGAGGGCGCCGATGCTTGGTTCACCAAGGAACCTGCTGAATACCTGCCCGAGGGTACCAAGTGCCCCAAATGCGGTTGTACCCATCTTGCCCCAGAAAAGGACATCCTGGACGTATGGTGGGAATCCGGCGTTACCCATACCAGCGTATGCCGCCATCGCGAGAGCGAAGGACTGCGCTTCCCTGCGGATATGTACCTGGAAGGCTCCGACCAGCACCGCGGCTGGTTCCAGTCCTCGCTGCTCACGAGCGTGGGTACCTACGGCGTCCCCCCGTACAAGTCGGTCATGCACTGCGGCTTCACCGTCGACGAGCAGGGCCGCAAGATGTCCAAGTCGCTGGGCAACGGCATCGACCCCAATGACGTGTGCAACAAGTACGGTGCCGACGTTCTGCGCCTGTGGGTCGCCAGCTCCGATTACTCCCAGGACGTTTCCATTGGCGATTCGATCCTCGATCAGGTGTCCGACACTTACCGTCGATTCCGCAATACCTTCCGCTTCCTGCTGGGCAGCCTGAACGACTTCGACGATTCCAAGGCAGTGACCGATTGGGACCAGCTGGAGCCCATCGACCAGTACATGATGGCCAAGACCTACGCTTTCTTGCGCGAGGTGGAAGACGCGTACGATACCTACCGCTTCAATGGCGTGTACCGTACCGCCTACGACTTCGCCAACGAGCTGTCCAACGTGTACCTGGACGTCACCAAGGACCGCCTGTACGCCGAGGCCCCGGATTCTATCCGCCGTCGCGCAGCCCAGACCGTCATGATGAACATCCTGGAAGTGATGGTCCGCGTGCTTTCTCCCATCCTGTCCTTCACCTGCGAGGAAACCTGGCAGTGCTATCCTCCCGCAATCCGCGAGAAGGAAGACCGTCCCATTTCCGTGCAGCTGGCCGGCTGGCCCCAGGCTGCGGATTTCGTTCCCGCGCTACCCGAAGACAAGGGTGCCGCTGCCCTGGAGGCGTTCGGTGCCGCTATCGAGGCGCGCGAGGTTGCCATGAAGGCGCTGGAAAAGGCCCGCGGCGACAAGCGCATCAACAAGAGCCAGGAAGCTGCGGTTGCCCTGACCGTTCCTGCCGAGAAGTTCGCTGCCGTTACGGCCTTCGACCCTGCAGTCTACGAGGAGCTGTTCATCGTTTCCGGCGTCAGCTTCACCGAGGGCGAGGAGTTCGAAGCAGTGATCAACCCCGCCGAAGGTGAGAAGTGCCCCCGCTGCTGGAATTATCGCGAGCTTGCCGGCAATGAAAACCATTCCGGTGTGTGCGCACGCTGCGCCCATGCGCTCGATGCGATCGGATTTGCAGAGGAATAAATTGAACAAGGACTGTTTCTTACGACAGAACCTCGATAAGAAGACGGCTATCGTGTATTTTTGCGCGATAGCCGTCGCCTGGTTGGCAATCGATCGCGTTACCAAGCTGGTTGCCGAGACCAATGTCCTTGGTCAGGTTTTCCGAAACAACGTACTCGGCCTTTTCGAATTCAAGCTCGCCCACAATACGGGGGCTGCTTGGAGCATTTTCAGCAACTCGACATTGGCTCTGGGAGTGTTCAGCCTGGTGGTTTGCGGTCTCCTGCTTGCGTATTTATTCGTGTACAAGAAGGGGAGCGCCAACCTGCTCGAGCTGTGCGGATCGGCGTTGGTGTTTGCCGGGGGAATAGGCAATGCGATCGACCGCTTTGCATTCGGGTATGTCGTCGATTTCATCAATACGACGTTCATGAGCTTCCCGATATTCAATGTTGCCGACATCGGTGTGACCTGCGGAGTCATTCTGTTCCTGGTCGGCACTTTTCTTTCATTAGACGAATTCGACGGAAGGGAAAGCGAGGATAATCCAAACGATGCCTAGGTCTTTGATGGTCTCGGTCGATGCCGATTCTGCGGGAATGCGCCTCGATGCGTTTTTGGCGAAGGCGGGTTGCTATGCAAGCCGCAGCAATGCTGCAAAACATATCGAAGCGGAAAAGGTATTCCTGAACGGGAAGCTTGCTTCGAAGAAGACCTCGGTTTCCGAAGGGGATACCGTGGTGTACGAAGAGGCGGAAGAAGTCAGCCGCATCCCTATGCTGGGCGAGCCCATCGATTTGGATATCCGCTACGAAGACCCCTACATGATGGTGCTGAGCAAGCAAGCGGGCTTGTGCGTTCACCCTTCCGAAGGCCACTACGGCACCACCCTGGTAAACGGCTTGATCTATAAGTACGGACGCGAAAACCTTGCCCACGTGCAAGGGGACGACCGTCCAGGCATCGTGCATCGCTTGGACATGGAAACAAGCGGGCTCATGATGTGCGCGAAAGATGACGAAACAGGCAATCGCCTGCAGGACATGATCCGCTTGCGCACAGTCGACCGTCGCTATCTCACCCTGGTCCACGGAAATATCGCGCATGATACCGGCATGATCGACGAGCCTATAGCCCGCAGCGAAGGCAACAGGTTGCGTATGGCGGTCTCCGACAAACCCGGTGCGCGCAGCGCGGTGACCACCTTCAAGGTGCTTGAGCGTTTCGAGGCGGGACGTTTCGACGGGGGTTATTCCCTGCTGGAATGCAAGCTGTACACCGGCAGGACCCATCAGATCCGCGTGCATATGAAGCATATCCACCATTGTTGCGTAGGCGACCCGATGTACCGTTCCGGTTCGGAAAAGGCCCAGATGGGCTTGAAGCGCCAGTTCCTGCATTCGTATTCGCTCGAGTTCGAGCATCCCATATATGGGGAAGCAGTCAGCTTGGTCGATGCGCTTCCTCCCGAACTGCAGCGCGTGCTCGATTCGCTGGCCGAAAGGAGCATGGGCCGAACTCCCATGGGCGAATTGGTGTTCGAGGAACTGAAATACGCCCAGCGCCAGCCCGAGTGGCTTTCGATGATGTAAATGCAATCGGATTCGATTGTGCAGTATCGGACAACCTGGAGGAAATGATTCCATGGAACAGCAGAAAACGGTGCTCTTAGGTGTAACGGGTTGCATCGCCGCATATAAAGCATGCGAGATCTTGCGCCTGCTCCAGAAGGCGGGTGTTCGCGTGCGCGTGGTGATGACCGAGGCTGCAACCAAGTTCGTAGGGCCTTCTACCTTCGAGGGGCTTACCCACGAACGGGTGCTGTCATCCTTCTTCGGGGAAGGGGACGACCCTATTCCCCATATCAACCTGGCACATGAAGCCGACCTCTTCTTGATTGCACCATGTACTGCCAATACCGTTGCAAAGCTTGCTATGGGAGTTGCGGATAACCTGCTTACGAGCACGGCGCTTGCCTGTACCGCTCCCGTGATGGTTGCTCCCTCCGCGAACGTGAATATGTACATGCACCCTGCAACCCAGGCGAATATCCAGATCCTGCGAGACCGCGGCGTGAAGGTGATTGAAGCCGATTCCGGTTATCTTGCCTGCGGGGACGAAGGGAAGGGCCGCCTTGCCGATCCTCAGGACATTGTGAACGAGGCGCTGCGTCAGCTGGGCGTGGCGAGGGGCGACATGCAGGGCATGAAGGTGATGATCACCGCAGGCCCTACCATCGAGCCCATCGACCCCGTGCGCTACATCACCAATTTCAGTAGCGGAAAGACGGGCTATTCGCTCGCGAACGCTGCTGCACGACGTGGTGCGGATGTGACGGTGGTATCGGGACCGGTTGCCGTTGATGCCCCTGTTGGCGTGAATGTGGTGCGCGTGCAGACCGCCCAGCAGATGTTCGAGGCGTGTCAGAAAGAATTCCCCAGTGCGGATATCGCCATCTTCGCGGCAGCGGTGGCGGATATGCGTCCCGCCGACTGCGCTCCCAATAAGCTGAAGAAACGCCTGGATGCCGAAGCGCTGCAGGCTATCAAGCTTGCTGAGAATCCCGACATCATCGCCACTCTGGCATCGGGCAAGACCACGCAGACGGTGGTGGGCTTTGCTGCCGAAACCCAGGATGTAATCGAGAACGCGCGCATCAAGCTGGAAGCGAAGAATGCCGACCTGATTATCGCCAATCAGGTGGGAAACGGCCGTGCTTTCGGCACCGACGGCAACGAGATCTGGCTGGTAGGGAAGGAAGGGACCGAACACGTGCCCTTCATGATGAAGCCGGAGCTGGCAAACATCGTCCTGGATAAGATTCTTCAAATCAGGGCTTGCAATTAACGGGCATATCCCTTATCTTATAAAAGGTCGGTGCGCGGCACCGACGGTTGAAAAGCAAATCGGGTTGTGGCGCAGTTTGGTAGCGCACTTGACTGGGGGTCAAGGGGTCGCAGGTTCGAATC
>JBJEKU010000099.1:0-35925 GCA_051878795.1 Eggerthellaceae bacterium | reverse complement strand
GTCGTTGCCTTGGAGCCCCTGCGCGCTCTGGGTCATATCGACCGCATCATCGTGAGCAGCTATCAGTCTGCAAGCGGCGCCGGTGCGAAGGGCATGGCGGAATTGGAAGACCAGGCGGGCAAGGTGCTTGCCGGTGAGGATTTCGAACCTTCTGCTTTCGCTCATCAGATCGCCTTCAACTGCATCCCCCATATCGACGTGTTCATCGATGGCGACTACCTGAACGATGCTCCCGAAGGCTACACCAAGGAAGAGTGGAAGATGGTGGTTGAGACCAAGAAGATCTTCCATGACGAAAAGGTCCAGGTCGCACCCACTTGCGTGCGTGTTCCTGTGCTCCGTTGCCATTCCGAGAGCATCAACCTGGAATTCGATCGTCCCGTTTCCATAGAAGCGGTTAAGGAAGCCCTCGCAAATGGTAAGAATGTCGTTTTGGAAGATGATCCTGCGAATAACGTGTATCCCATGCCCGCGCTGCATGCCGGTTCCTTCGATACCTTCGTAGGCCGTGTGCGCCGTGATGCTACCGTGGCAGACGATCGAGGCGTTGCCATGTGGGTGGTTGCCGACCAGCTTCTGCGCGGTGCTGCTCTGAATGCGGTGTATATCGCCCAGGCACTGCTGCCCCAGGCGTAGCGTTTCCCAGGGTGCGCTTGCGGCGAAAACCTGCCGTTCGCAGACCGAATCGGTAGGGTCTTGCCTAAGGCGTATCGACCTGATAATATCTAAGTACGTGCTGAGCACCGCTCCTTCGGGGGCGGTGCTTTATGCATTTCATGGGCCGAATCATAAAGGGGAAGCTTCCCGGTGATTTCCAAGGAGCTTTTCTATCACAGTCGAACGCCCCCGAATCGGTATTCGGGGGCGTTCGATAAGTTCTTTCAATAGCAGCTGTTCAGCTATCGGCGTCTCCTTTACTTGTTGCGTCCGAACAGGCGGGCGAAGAAACCTTTCTTAGCGGCAGGCTTGGCGGGAGCAGGCGCGTTGCCATGTTTCGGTGCGCTGGGTGCTGCCTTGGGTGCTGCAGGCTCACCAGCGGAGGCTGCGGGCGTTTCCTTCGGAGCGGGCTGCTCGGTCTGTTCGCCTTCGGGCTGCTCGTCCGTGTGCTTTTCAACAACGGGTTCGGCTGCGGTTGCGGCGGCAGATTCGGGTTCGGCATTCGCAGGTTCGTGCTCAGGTTCGGCTGCGGTTGCGGCGGCGGGCTCGTCTGCGGACTCAACAGCGTTCTCGTCGACGGCAGGTACGGCTGCCTTCGCGTCTTCGCATCCGCTGAAGGGGGCGATGGGCACGCCGCCGGCGCTGCGCAGGCAAGCGGGTGCGGCTTCGGGTGCTTCGTCCTGCTTTTCTTCGGGGGCGGCTTCCGCTTCGGGTTCCTCTTCGGCTCCTTCTTCGCTTGCTGCGGGCTCTGCCTCGTCCGGTTCTTCTGCGGGCGCTTCGAATGCTTCGTCAGGCTGGGGTTCTGCATCTTCTGCGATCATTCCCCCAACGGGTTCGGGCTTTGCCTCTTTCTCGGTTTCCTTTTCGGCTGCGCTGGTCAGGCCGCCCATTTCGGCGAAGGCGCGCGCCGCCGCCTTGATGAAGGGCTTGAGCGCCTCGTCGTCTGCGTTGGGCATATCGTGCTTGAGCGCTTCGCGGAATACCTCTTCCAGGCTGTTGATCGCGTTGCGTTCGCGTGCTGCTGCCTGGCGGTCGGACTTCGCCTGCATGCACAGCTTCTCGTAGGCGCTCTTCTCTTCCATTTCGCTGGCAAGCGCTTCTTCGGAGCGCTGTTTGGAAAGGGCGATCAGGGCTTCCTGCGCGTCGAAGAGATTGCCGTTCGCGCGGTCTTCCTCGCTTGCGAGCGCGCCGAGCTCCGTGTAGGTTCCATCGGGCCTCAGTTCGCGCAGCTTCGCGGTGTCCTTCAGGCAGGTGTCGATGTATTCCATGATCTTCGCACGGGGCTCTTCGCCCAAGACCGGCCACGCGATCTCGATGCGCTTGTCCATGTTGCGGGTCATCAGGTCGGCGCTCGACAGGTACAGCTTCATGGTGTCATGCGGGCCGAATCCGTAGATGCGGCTGTGCTCCAGCAGCCTGCCGACGATGGAGACCACGCGGACGTTGTCGGTGTAGCCTTCGACTCCGGGCAGGATGCAGCTGATTCCGCGGACCAGCAGGGTGGTGGGCACGCCCGCCTGAGAAGCCTCGACGATCTTCAGGATGACTTCCTTGTCGGTGATGGAGTTGGTCTTGAAGAACAGTCCGCAGGGTTCGCCCTTCTTCGCGAGTTCGATCTGGCCGTCGATTTCCTCGCAGATGCGCTGCTTGATCTGCAGCGGGGCGACGCACAGCCTGGTATAGGCGCGCGAGGTGCTTTCCATGCCCATGTTGCGGAAGAATTCGGTGGCATCGTGCCCGATCACCGGATCGGTGGTGATGAAGGAGAAGTCGGTGTACAGGCGCGCGGTCTTCTCGTTGTAGTTGCCGGTGCCCAGCTGGGTGATGGTCTGGAATCCGTCTTCGGTGCGACGGATGATCGAGCAGATCTTGCTGTGGACCTTGTAGTCGTGGAAGCCGTAGATGACGTTGCACCCTGCTTCCTCGAATCGCTGGGACCAGCGGATGTTGTTGCTTTCGTCGAAACGTGCACGCAGCTCGAACAGCGCGGATACCTCGATGCCTGCATCGGCTGCGGCGATAAGGGCCTCTGCCAGATGCGACCTGCTTGCCAGGCGGTACAGGGTGATGTTGATAGCTACCACGTTGGGGTCTGCGGCGGCTTCGCGCAGCAGCTGCACGAAGGGATCCATGCTCTCGTAGGGGTAGGAGAACAGGAGCTCACGCTTCTGCACCTGGTCGATGATGCGCTCGTTGCGCTTCACCTCCGCAGGCCATGCCGGTGCGAAGGGCGTGCTGGTATGGGCCTGGCGCAGTTCGTCGCCGACCAGGCTGGGCAGCGAGAAGGCGTAACCCATGTTGAAGGGCACGGAGGTGGTGAACACCTGGTGCGGTTTCAAATCGGTGCGCGAGAGCAGGAACTTGCTCACCGTTTCCGAAAGCTTCCTGCGGCTTTCCAGGCGCACGGGCGCCAGGCGCGAGCGCTTCTTCAGGATCTTCTTCATGTGCTCGCGATAGTCGTCATCGGCTTCGTCGGCACCTTCGGTGGCATCCAGGTCCGCATTGCGTGTGATGCAGATGATGTTGGAGTGCTTGATGGTGTACATCGAGAAGATCTCCGAGAGGAAGGCCTCCAGGGCGTCTTCGAGCAGGATGTAGTTGAAGCCCTTGCCGGGAAGCGCGATCAGGCGGTTTGCCTTGCTGGGCAGGGGGATGAGGCCCAAGGTGACGCCTTCTGCTCCCAGCGCTTTGATCCTCTTGCGCTCTTCCTTGGCGCGACGGCGTTCTTCGTCGCTCATTTCCGACTTCTTCTTGAGGTTCTGCTCCTCGAGGCGGACGATGATGAAGATCTCGCCGCTTTCCAGGTGCGGGAAGGGATGGCGTCCGTTGACGATCTGCGGGGTGAGCAGCGGGATCACGTTCGCGCGCAGATGGGTGCGAACGTGCTTGAGCTGCTCTTCGTTGAGTTCGTTGAACTGGTATCTATGGATGCCCGCCTGTGCCAGCTCGCCTTCCAGGTTCTTGTAGATGGCTTCCTGGATGGGGTACAGCTCGCGGACGCGCGTGTAGATGGCATCGAGCTGCTCGTCGGGCGTCATGAGCGTTTTGGAGTCCAGAAGCTCCTTGTTGACGAGGGAAAGGTCGACCAGGCTTCCGACGCGAACCATGAAGAACTCTCGCAGGTTGCTTTCGAAGATGGATACGAACTGAAGCCTTTCCAGCAAGGGAATGGACGGGTCTGCACCCTGATCGAGCACCCTCTTATTGAATTCGAGCCAGGACAGCTCGCGATTCTGCATGAAGGGCATGCGCTGCTTGCGTTTCTGTTCTGAATGGGCGTTGTCGGCCATGGTGTGGATCTCCCTCCGTGATGGCAGCCTTTTTCAATGCGAAATGGGCGGGATACGATTTGGAATAAACTCCTTAACATACTTATATCACAGGTATCGACGATGCTCCGTTTTTGTCGTTTTCCTTACTTCTGTTTGCTATTATTTACAGTTTTCCAAATGTGACTTTGACACTTTCATCTCTGATTCGGATAATCCTTGGACAAAAATTGACATGCGTTTATCCTGACGGGTATCCTTTTTCAATCGTGCAGCCTGGTTGTTCGGGTCCTGCTAATCCAAATGGGCTCGGACTCCTATGTAAGGAGCGATTCCCATGCTTGAGAAAATTGATTTCGATGTCGAGAAGATCACCAAGGAAGAATACAAGCCCGTGCGTGACGAGCTTGTGAACCGCCTGGTCGTTTTGCAGCAGGAGGCCCGATCCAAGGGTATCGGCTTGGTGGTGCTGTTCGAGGGTTGGAACGGTGCCGGCCGTGGCGGGCGCATCTCCGACTTGATGTACAACCTCGACGCCCGTGCAACTTCCGTCCATGTCACCCAGAGCGACGAGGTCGCCGATGCCAGGATGTTCCGCTCTCAGGGCTATGGCGCCACCGACTTCTATCCCCTGATGAAGGAATTCTGGGATGCGCTCGACATGCGCGGCAATATGACCCTCTACGATCGCGGTTGGTACGATATCGCCGCAAGGGAGGCCTTCTATGCGTATGCCGACGAGCATCCCTTGAAGAAAGGGAAGAGGTCCGAAGCAAGCAAGAAGGAAATCGAGAACATCAAGGCGGTCTTCGCGAATTCGATCGAATCCGCCGAGCGCTTCGAGCATCAGCTGGTCGAAGACGGCTACGTGGTGGTGAAGTTCTT
The DNA here is from genome assembly GCA_051878795.1 of Eggerthellaceae bacterium. Taxonomy (GTDB): domain Bacteria; phylum Actinomycetota; class Coriobacteriia; order Coriobacteriales; family Eggerthellaceae; genus W1P20-047. The sequence continues at coordinate 31,114 of JBJEKU010000099.1, read as the reverse complement.
CCTGCATATCACCAAGGCCGAGCAGGAACGCCGTCTGAAGCGCCTCGCTTCCGATCCCAATACCGCATGGCGCGTCGAGCCCGGTGCCCTGAAGAGGATCAACGACCACGACTTCTACTACGATGTCTTCGATAAGCTGCTCGAGCGCACCAACTTCGATTTCGCCCAGTGGGTCGTCGTGAATGCCGAAGACCGCCGTCGTGCGAATCTCACTATCGCCCGCACGCTGGTCAATGCCCTCGATGAGGCGGTGAACCGCGCCGCCGATCCCGAGGTCGCAGCTGCCGCGGCGAAGGCGGCGTCCAATTCCGCAGGCGCTGCAGCCCAGGTGGAAGGCGACGAACGCGTTCGCACCCCCGAGCAGAATGCGGCTATCCGCGAGGCGAACGAGGCGGCTGCCGCCCTGCAGCACTCCTTCGCCCCCACCTCTTCCAAGTTCCCCATCGAGGCGGCCTATCCCACCCTCAGGGGCGTTGACTACCATCTGCGTCTGGACAGGGAAAAGTACAAGGTCATCCTGAAGGAGGAGCAGAAGAAGCTCTACAACCTGGAATTGGAGATGTACCTGCGCCGCATCCCCATGATCTTCATGTTCGAAGGCCAGGACGCCGCGGGCAAGGGCGGCAGCATCAAGCGCATCGCGCAGGCCCTGGATGCACGTAGCTATACGGTGTTCCCCAGCCCCGCCCCCACCAAGCCCGAACTGATGCATCCCCATCTGTGGCGCTACTGGACCCGCCTTCCCAAGGCCGGCCATGTAGGCATCTACGACCGCAGCTGGTACGGACGCGTGTTGGTGGAAAGGGTCGAGGGATTCGCGACGCCCAGCCAGTGGGCCCGTGCGTATGACGAGATCAACGAGTTCGAGCGCGACCTGGTGGATTGGGGCGCCGTGCTGCTGAAGTTCTGGGTCGAGATCGACCGCGACGAGCAGATGAAGCGCTTCATCGCCCGCGAGCAGAATCCCGACAAGGTATGGAAGATCACCGAAGAGGACTGGCGCAACCGCGACAAGTACCCCCAGTACCGCGAGGCGGTGGAGGACATGTTCCGACTCACTTCCACCGAGTACGCCCCCTGGACCATCCTGGAAAGCAATGACAAGCTCTATGCCCGCGTCAAGGCCCTGAAGACCATCAACGCCGCATTGGAGAAGCGCTTGGAGCAGGAGAAGTTCTAAGCCGGCAGTTTCCGGGACCCTCCGGGATTCCTGAAAACGCGCATTCCGCCTCCCGATGCCTGTGCAGAGCGTGCAGGCGTTGGGAGGCGTTTCGGCTTCGGGGCGCCTGGTTGTGGTAGGGTGGAACGGTTAGCGTTTGCGCGGCAAACGCCGATTGCGAAAGGAGCCGAATGAGGGGAAGGCATGCATCCGCACCCGATCCGGGAAGGCGCGGGAAGCGGTTATGGGGCGTGGTGTTCTGGCTTGCGCTGGCGGTCTGCGTCGTCGCAGTATCCGTACTGGGCTTCATCTTCTATTCGTACTGGTCTGCCGAAAAGGGCTATGACGACCTTGCCGGCAAGGCCTTCGACGCCCAAGACGTTTCCGGGACCACGCTTGCCGATATGACGGTCGACTGGGATTACCTGCGTTCGGTGAACGGGGACGTGGTGGCATGGGTGTATGTGCCCGGCACCAACATCAATTATCCCGTGGTGCAGACCGGGGACAACGAAACCTATCTGACCATGGATTTCAACCAGTCCAACGGCTTTTCCGCCCGCTGCGGCAGCATCTTCTTGGATTGCAATAACGATCCGGGCTTCGCGGATGAGAACAACCTGCTTTACGGCCATCATATGAACGATGGTTCCATGTTCGCCGCCATTTCCAAGCAGCTCACCGACGAGGCGCAGTTCAACGCCTGCCGGTACGTGTACGTGCTCACCCCCGACTGCAACTACCAGTGCGAGACTTTCGCCTTGGTGATCACCGATGGATGGGATGCGCTGGTGGAAACCGAATTCTCTTCCGACGAGGATCGAATCGCCTACATCGCCGATAAGCAGGAGCGCAGTGTGGTGCAGCCTTCGGAGGGTATGCCCGATCCCGCCTCCATCGAGAAGATGATCACGCTTTCCACCTGCGATTACACGAAGGATAACGGCCGTGCCGTGCTGTTCTCGCAGGTTGTGTCCACCGCCGTGCCGGGCGGCACCGGCGGATCGGCGGTCGATCAGAGCGACATCGATTCGATGCGCGATGCAGGCGAGGCGGTCTAACAGGCTCTTTTACCAGTCCCGCTTGGGCTGAGCGCCCCTGTGTACTTGTCCCGATGTCCCCAATCCTTCACAATTGGCTTCGCAGATGCGTCGCCTCGAGCATAAGGAGTATCCACATGACAGAACGAAACAACACCGCCGCCAACGCTGCGCCGGAAGAGCAGGTCACGTACGCCCAGGCCGGCGTGGATACTGCCGAGGGCGCACGCGCCGTACACGCGATCAAGGACGCCGTGCATTCCACTTACCGTGATGAGGTGGTGGGCGATATCGGCGGTTTCGGCGGCTTGTTCAGCATCGCCGCGGCCAAGGATATGGAAGACCCCCTGCTGGTTTCCGGTACCGACGGCGTGGGAACCAAGCTGCAGGTTGCCAAGATCGCCGGCAAGCATGACACCGTGGGCGTGGACCTGGTCGCCATGTGCGTGAACGATATCCTGGCATCCGGTGCGGAGCCCCTGTTCTTCCTGGACTACATCGCCATCGGCAAGTTGAAGAGCGAGGCCGTGGCCGAAGTGGTCGCAGGAATCGCCGACGGCTGCCGCCAGGCGGGCTGCGCACTGATCGGCGGCGAGATGGCCGAGCATCCCGGCGTCATGGACCCCGATGAATACGATCTGAGCGGCTTTACTGTGGGCATCGTCGACCGTACGAAGATGCTCGATCCCGCGAACGTCTGCGAAGGCGACGTGCTGCTGGGCTTGGCTTCGAGCGGCCTGCATTCCAACGGCTATTCCCTGGCGCGCAAGGTGTGCACGGAGGGCAAGGATGTGGAAGAACTGCGTCAGCCCCGCGAATGCCTGGGCGGCCGTTGCGTCCAGGATGCGCTGCTGGAGCCCACCCGCATCTACGTCAAGCCCGTGCTCAAGGCCCTTCGCGAGCATGGCTGCGGCATCCATGCGGTCGCCCATATCACCGGCGGCGGCATTACCGAAAACCTCAACCGAGCTCTCCCCGAGAACCTGGACGCCCAGGTGAACGTGGGTACGTGGGAAATGCCCGCGATCATCCCCTTCGTCTGCAATGCCGCCCATCTGACCGAGGCGGAGGCGCTCAAGACCTTCAACATGGGTGTGGGCATGGTACTGATCGTCAAGCCCGAGGCTGCGGATGCCGTTGCGGCAACCCTGCAGGCGGAAGGCGAGAAGGTCTTCACCATCGGCACTATCATCCCCGGCAAGGGCGAGGTCGTCTATACGAACGAAGACGCCCTGTTCCCCGCGGGCTTCACCTGCGAATAGGGGAGGACGGACAGCATGGCACAGGCACTGAACATCGGAGTTCTGCTTTCCGGTTCTGGCACGAACCTGCAGGCCATCATCGACAGGATCGAAGATGGCAGCCTGAACTGCCGCATCGTGAAGGTGATATCCTCCAGGCCCGATGCGTACGGTTTGAAGCGCGCCGAAAAGGCGGGCATCCCTATCCTCGCCTTGAACCGTGACGTATACGCCGATCCCATTGCCGCGGATGAGCTGATCGTCCGCGAGATGCAAGAGGCGGGTGCGGAATACATCGTGATGGCGGGCTATATGCGCATGGTGCGCGATCCTTTGCTCGACGCGTATCCCGATCGGGTCCTCAACCTGCATCCCGCATTGCTCCCTTCCTTCAAGGGCGCCCATGCCATCCAGGATGCCTTCGATGCAGGCGTGAAGGTGACGGGCGTCACCGTGCATTTCGCGAATGCGGAATACGACAAGGGCCCCATCGTCGCCCAGCGTGCGGTCGAGGTGCGTGAAGACGACACCTTGGATAGCCTGGAAGAGCGCATCCATGCGACGGAGCATGTCCTCTACCCCGAAGTGCTGGGCCTGCTTGCCGCGGGGGCGGTTACGGTCGGCGAAGACCGCAAGGTCAATATCGCCGGGTAGGTTCGAATCGATTCGTTGGAAGGCGGCGGCTTTTTCGGCTGCCGCCTTTTCTGTTGCGCGCCGGCGCGATGCGTCGGGTGTGCGGAAGGAGGTTGCAATGCGCAGGCAGGCGATAGTTGAAATCATCGAGGCTTTGCAGGCAGGACGGACGCCCTTGCTTTCACCGGATGATTTCCCTTGCTTCTCCGAAGAGGCGACGCAGGGCAATCCCAACATCTCCCCAGAAAACGCCGTCCGTATAGCGCGCCGGATGGATGAGCGGGATCTGCCTGTGTTCGAACGTGCGCTGCAGGCGATCGATTGCGGCGAGCAGGCGTGGATCGGCTTCAAGTTCGTCTATGATGCCGAAGCTGCCGTGTCCAACGTAGATAACGAGGTGACGAAGAAATACGGTGGGCAGGGTAGCGCCGACGGCTTGGATGCGGTCTTCTTCTGCAACGATGCGAAGGAAATAGTCAGCGCCCGCAAGCCCAGTCCCCGCGATATCTTCCAGATGAAGGACTGCACGCGCGGGCCCTCCATGCACACCGAGCAGTTCGATGGGGTGACCTGGTGCTCGGCGGCCCTGCAGGAAAAAGTGCGCGTCTGGCTTCTGGGAGCAAGCGATGCTGCGGCGGAAGTGGCGGCGCTTGCCGATCATGTGGGATTCAGGGTGGTCGCAGTCGACTACGATCCAGCGTACCTGAATCCCGAGCGCTTCCCTTCAGCCGAAAGGGTGCTATTAAGGAGCTTCGAAGAGCTCGACGGCCTTGCGGCCGACCCGTCGGATTACGTGTGCGTGCTCACCCGCGGCCACATGTTCGATCCAGAGGGCTGCCTGTGGGCGGCTCGCAACGATGTGGCCTACACGGGCATGATGGGATGCAAGGGGAAGAACGAGACGGTGCGCGGCATCTGCCTTTCCCACGGCATGACCGAGGCGCAATGGGACGCCATCAAGCGTCCCATCGGATTGAAATTCGGTGCCAAGACCCCGGCGGAGCTGGCAATCGCCATCGTCGCGGAATTGGTGGACGTACGGTACCGCCAGCGCTATGACGAGAAGTCCCGTCAGAAGCATGAGCTGAGCCTGGGAAGGTAGCCTTCGGGGAAGGGGCGCGAAAGCCTAGAAGACGCTGCCCGTACCCGTACCCGCGCCGGCTCCGCCCGATGCGGAGCCCATGGCGCCGAGCATCCCGCTGATCTGGTCGCCGTAGAGGAATAGGAAGGTGAATTCCACGGCGATTGCGGCGGCAAAGCCCACACCGGCCCATTTGAGCATCTCCAGGCGCACGCTTGCCGGTTGGCGCATTCCCATGAAGAATACGAGCGCAACTCCCAGGAATCCGAAGAGGAAGCCTAGACCCGACCAGATGGCTTTCTGCATGGTATTGGGCACGAAACGTTCTTTCGGCTCCTCGGGCAGTGGCCTGGGGGCGAAGGGGTCGACCCCACGTCCAAAGGGGTTCGAGTCGTTATCGAAGGGGTTTTCCTCGTTGAAGCCCTTCGGGGGTTCGGGAGCCCCGGGCGCAGCTTGTCTGGGGGTGGGAGCTTGTGCGTTTTCCGGGTTCTGGTTTCCGTCGGGAAGGGGGCTTGGGCTGACGGTCGCCGCCTTCGGTGCGGCGTTTCGGGCGGCATTGGGATAGCGCCTGTTGGGGGAGTATTCGTGGGGCGGCTCGCCTAGCATGGCACCGCTTGATCCGGGGCCCGATGCCGGTAGCGGCTGCCCGGGGGCGATCAGGTAGCCCCGGAGGTCGTCGTTCAGCATGCGCACGCGCTCGCTGTCGTCTTCGGCGCTCGTTTTCCAGAATAGGAATCCCATGATGCCCGTGGCATCGAAGTCGAAGCGGTCCATCGCCAGGGGATGCTTCCATTGGCGGCAGAAGGCGTCATAGTCCATGGTGGTGCCTGCGGGGGTGCCTGCAGGCGGGTTCAGCACCGACATGCAGTACAGGTCGTTTCCCGCATGCGCGAACGCGGCATCCCAGTCGGGCTCGGTATTCTGCAGGTAGTGCGCGAAGGTGTAGAAGCCGAAGGCCATCTGCGAGACTTCCGTCCCGCCCAGCCCGGCGAAGCGCAGGGCGTTGAATTCCACGGGATAGACCACGCCGTCGCACTCGCGCACCTCTACATGCACGGGGAAGCCCGTGACCTTGCAGTATCCATTCGCCTTTTTCAGGAAGTCGAGCATGACCTGGTGCTTTTCCCGCATGATCTGCGCGCCGCAGACGTAGAGCCTATCGGCGGTGTCTTCGGAGTTCGCGAAATCGTGGCGCAGGATGTTGAGCAGATGCGGCTCGCCTTCCTGGTCGAAATACGCATCGAGCGCGTATTCGGTCCCCTCGATGAGCGACTCCATGATGAAGCGTCCGCTTCCGATGACGTTCTGGTCGTACCACTGCGTCCAGCCATCGCGGCTTGCGGCGATATCGGCTATCGCCCGTACCCAGTCCTCTTCGGTGCGGACGATGTAGATGCCCAGGCTGAGGAAGCCCACGCTCGGTTTGAGCACGAAGGGAACGTGCTCGGCGGGGAAGGGCGTGTGCGGCAGGTCTTTCGCATCGATCGCCTGGAAGAAGTAGTCGGGATACATGGGCGCAAGCAGCGTGCGCATGCGCTCCTTATCTTTGAAGATGGAAAGCCCGTGGAGGATGTTCTTCCTGCTTACATGCTCGGTCACCCAGCCGAAATGGCTTTCGGACATGGCGTAGAGGGGCTCTCCCGCATCGATGCGCTCGATTGCCTGCGCTTCGGGGACGATGTTGATGCGCGCTCCCTGTTCCCTCAGCCGCAGGGAGATGGCGCTTTCCAAGACGGGCTGCCTGCTCAGTTCCAGGTAGCGGCACATGCGATTCGATACGTAGGCGTCGTCGAGGATGATCATGGGGCCTTCTTTCGGGCGTTCTTCCGATTAGGTTGCATCATGCAATTATAGCGATGCCCCCATTTGTCAAGCGATGCGTTACGCGAATGTGACGAGTTGGCGCAGCTTGGCCGAATGGCGCCCGGACTCAGCCCGCCAGGCCCTATAGTGCAGGGTATGAAGAAATCCGAGGCATTGAAGATACTGGGACTATCCTCTCCGTATACCGAAGAGGATATCAAGCAGGCCCATCGCAAGAAGATCAGGGAAAACCACCCTGATCGCTTCACCGACCCCGCAAAGAAGGCAGCTGCCGAAGAGCAGACCAAGCTCATCAACGAGGCGCGCGACGTGCTGGTGAACAAGCGCTGGGATCCTGAATACGGCCCGCGCACCGGTGCCGGGTACGGCCCGTATTCGGGGCCCTACGGCAATCCGTATTCCAATCCCTTCGCCGGGTACGGCAACCCCTATGCGCAATACCGTCCGGGGACGGGCGGCCAGGCGAATCCCTTCGGCCAGGCGAACCCCTTCGAAGGATTCCCCTTCGATTTCGTGTGGACCAGCTGGGATGGAAGCCGCGGGCAGCAATCGGGGCAGGGCAATCCCTTTGCGGGCTCTCCTTTCGATTTCGTCTGGAGCACGGGTGCCGGCGGCGGAGGCGGTACCGGCACGGGTGGACGCTCTGCGGCCGGGGCGGGCAGCCCCTTCGACCCTTTCTCGTCGGCATTCGGCCGCAAGGAGGACGAAGGGCCCGAGGCCGTGCTCAAGAAGAAGCGCAGGACCCTGCTGCTCATGCTTGCCTTCGTGGCAGCGAAGCTCGCGCTGCTGGGCGCGTATGCCTCGAGCGCCCCTGCCGTGGGAATCGCCGCGTACGTGATCGCGACGGGCGTGTTCGTGCTTATCGAGAAAGCGGTCGAGCATTTCAGGAAGATATCGGGTTGTGCCAAGATGGTGGGAATCGGCTTTCTGGTTCCCGTCGCCTTAGTGCTGGTGCGTGTTCTCGCGGGGGTCTTCGGCGGGCTTGCGGCCTTCCTCATGAGGATGCTCCCCCTTGCGATCGTTCTTGCGGTAGCTGCCGTCGTCTACGATATCGCGGTGCTGCGCTCATTCTTCAAGGCCTATAGGGAGGTCTGTCGCGATGCCCGGGAGGCGAAGTCCTAGCCGGCTCTGTGATATTATCTTGCAGTTGCGCAGATGCGCTTTCCGGTGTTTTCCGTCCGCCCGTGAGCGGCTGACCATACGAGGAAGTTGATCAACATGGCCATTACCAAACCCGTGGGAACCAAGGACATGCTGCCCGAAGAGGCAGCATTCTGGATGGCATTCCAGGAAACCGCGGCCGACGTGTTCGGCCGTTACGGCTACCAGCCCATCGTGACGCCCGTGCTGGAAAAGCACGAGCTGTTCGTGCGTGGCATCGGCGAGGCGACCGATGTGGTATCCAAGGAAATGTTCCAGGCGCTTTCCGACGAGAACCTGAACATCCTCACCTCGGGTGGCCACGTGAAGAGCAAGAGCCGCCTGGCCCTGCGTCCTGAGGGAACCGCCGGTGTGGTGCGTGCGGTGGCCGAATACAACCTGGTCGCCCAGGGTGCCGCCCCCGTGAAGCTCATGTACGCGGGCCCCATGTTCCGCGCCGAGCGTCCGCAGGAAGGGCGCCAGAGGCAGTTCAACCAGATCGGCATCGAGTGCCTGGGTGCAGATGATCCGAGCGTCGACGCCGAGGGCATCATCATGCTCATGCGCTTCTACCGCGAGCTGGGCATCCCTTCTGAAAGCATCAAGCTGCTGGTCAATTCCATGGGCTGCGAGAAGTGCCGTCCCGCATACCGAGATTCGGTGAAGGCCTACATCATGGAGCATGCCGATTGCATGTGCGAGGATTGCCTGCGCCGTGCGGAGATCAACCCGCTGCGCGCCTTCGATTGCAAGAACGATGTCTGCCGCAAGGTCATGGAATCCGCACCGCGCATTTCCGATGCCCTGTGCGACGACTGCAAGTCCCACTACCGGATCGTGAAGGATTACCTGGATTCGGCGGGCTTGGAATACGTGGAAGACTACAAGCTGGTGCGCGGTTTGGATTACTACACCCGCACCGTGTTCGAAGTGCAGACCGTCGATGCCAACAACAACCAGAACGCCATCGGCGGCGGCGGCCGTTACGACAAGCTGATGCAGGAAATCGGCGGCGCGGCAACGCCCGGCTTCGGCTTCGCCCTGGGTTACGAGCGCTGCCTGCTTGCGCTGAAGGCTGCCGGCTACGAGATGCCCAAAGTTTCTGCGTGCGACCTGTTCATCGCCTGCGTGAACGATGAAGTGCGTGCACGTGCCTTCGGGATCGCCCAGGAAGTGCGCGATGCGGGCGTGCGCTGCGACTTCGATCACCAGTCCCGCAGTCTGAAGAGCCAGTTCAAGCTGGCGGATAAGCTGGGCTCCCGCCTGGTCGCCATTTTGGGCCCCGACGAGCTGGCCGAAGGCAAGGTCAAGGTCCGCGACATGGCAAGCCACGAGGAATCCATGGTGGCGCTCGACGGTCTCGTCGATGTCGTGAAGGACATGCTTGCATAAGGTTTCGTCTGCAGGGCGGGCTTCCGAGTCAAACAAGAAAGAAGGGCATCCGTTGGGATGCCCTTCGTGTTGTATTCGGGATGCAATGGGTCGTCCTTGCGCCCGCCTAGCGCCCTTCGAGCGGTGCCAGGAAAAGCTCGCCGGTGAAGGGGGCGGCATCAGGGGTGGCAAGCCCGGTTTTCACGGCGAGCATGGTGATGGTGGTATCCGCCTTGAAGCAAACCGATGCCGCCTTGCCCGTCTGGGCGGAAAGGCCGCTCGGGGTATCGCAGGCGATCTTCGCGCCCGATGCCGCGTTCATCTGGGCGATCCAGGTGGCGAAGGGTTCCTTCACCCGGTCGTGGTCGAAGCCCGTGCCCAGGATGCAGTCCACCACGGCGGCATTCCCTTCGAGCGCGTTTTCGGGGATGCTCTCCTGCGCGACGACGATCTTGCCCCGGAAGCCCCCTGCGGTGCGCAATGCGGCATCGCGTGCGGGTTGTGCTGCGATTTCTTCGGCAGGTTTAGGCGTAGCGATGGCAACGCGGAAGCCCTGCTCTTCGAGCAGGCGTGCGGCAACCCAGCCGTCGCCTCCGTTGTTGCCCGATCCGCAGACCACGAGGATGCGGCTTTCCGGCTCGCAGCGGTCGGCGATCAGCTCGGCAAGCGCCGCACCCGCCTGATCCATGAGCTTCGACAACGGGGTGCCCGCAGCTTCGATGTTCTTTTCCAATTCGATGACCTTCGCAACGTCGAGAGTAGGCGATTGCGCGGTTGCGGGGGATGAAAGCCTCATGGCGGCTCCTTTCATGGGGAAGAGCGCCACAGGTGCAGAAGGGCGCTTCATCCCTGGTTCCAGGGAGTGTTCACTACTCGTTTGAAAGTGTATTCCTGCGCGTCCTGCCCGTCACCTTTTTTCGAAGACGCGACCTCCAAACTCTCCGGTTGTTCCGGGTCTTGGGAGCGACCCTGCCTACCCCTTGCGTTCGAAGACCAGGTAGGTATTGAGCGTGCCGGTCCGTCCATCTGCGCGGAAGCGCCCGATCGTGCGGGTGTGCGGCGGGAGCGCGCGTTCGAGCCCATCGATCTCTGCGGGGCTGAAGCTGTGGCAGTAACGGAAGGCCTCCGCGTCGTTTTGCCAGCCCAGGATGTAGTCGCCTTCTTCAAGATCGGGAAGGGAGAGCGCTGTTTCCGCCCGTGCGGTGCTTGCTTCGGCCTTCGCTGCCATCTTGGGGTCTTGGGCGAAATCCCACAAGGAAACCGCCCCGATGCCGCCGGGTGCGAGCAGGTTCGCCATGAGCTGCAGGAACACCGTCCGTGTATCCTTGCCGGGAATGTGGTGCATGAATCCGAAGCTGACTGCAAGGTCGGCCTTCGGCATGGGCGGAAAGCCGGCCCCGTCTTCGTTGCGCAGCCATTCCACCAGGTCTGCCCGTACGAACTTGCAGGGGCTTTCCACGGGCGTGCAGGGGAAACCGTCGCAGTTGTCCACGACGGTGAATGCGAGGAGTGCATCGGGAAGGCGGCTTTCCAGGAAGGTTTCGAAGCGCAGGTTCCCGCATGCCAGGTCGACCACGTGCAGAGAGCCGCAGGTCCGCGCTTCGGCGCCTTCCGTCTGCGATGCCCTGCTTGTCGCGAGGCGGCCCTCGACGATATCTGCCAGGTGTTCCCAACCTTGCCAGGCGCTCTGCCTGGTAGATGAGAACGATTCGGCGGTTTTCCTGTAGAAACGCGTGTTGAGGTCGCAGAGGTTATGAAACAGCTGGTCTTCCATGCGCTCATTCTAGCAAAGCGAGAGCTTTTTGGATGAAGAGCCCCGAAGGGTGTTCAGCGTGCGGGTTCCATGAAGTACAATGATGCGGTTATGCGGCCGGTTGCTTTGCGCCGGCAAACTAGGCTCGTGGCTATTGCGGCTGCGCGCCTTTCCCGGTGCATGCCGGGTATGGTACGAGAAAGCCTGCCCGACTGGGCAGTAGTGGTTCCAATGCAAGGAGCAAAGGCGATATGACTGACTATTTGAACATGTACTGCATGCGCAGTGCTACTTGCGGTCAGCTCCGCAAGGAAAACGTTGGCGAAGAGGTCACCTTGGACGGTTGGGTTTGGCATAACCGCGACCATGGCGGCTTGATCTTCGTCGACCTGCGCGACCGCGAAGGTTACACGCAGTGCGTTATCGACCCCGATTGCGTTTCTGCCGAGGAATTCGGCATTGCCGAGCATTTGGGTCGTGAATACGTCATCCAGGTGACCGGCACCGTGCGTGCACGCGGCGAATCCGCAGTCAACCCCAACATGCCCACCGGCGAGATCGAGGTGCTGGTGAGCTCCCTCAAGGTGCTGAACACTTCGGTCACCCCGCCCTTCGTCATCGAAGATGGCATCGAGACCGATGAGACCACCCGCATGAAGTGGCGCTATATGGACCTCCGCCGTCCGGAGATGTTCGCCAACCTGAAGCTGCGCCACGTCGTCGCCCAGGCCATGCGCACCGCGCTGAACAAGCGCGGCTTCCTGGAAGTGGAAACCCCCATCCTCGCCAACAGCACCCCGGAAGGCGCACGCGACTACATCGTGCCCTCCCGTCCCAACATGGGCAAGTTCTACGCCCTGCCCCAGAGCCCCCAGCAGTTCAAGCAGATGCTCATGTGCGGCGGCATCGAGCGCTACTACCAGATCGCCCGCTGCTTCCGCGACGAGGACCTGCGCGCCGACCGCCAGCCCGAGTTCACCCAGGTGGACGTGGAGATGAGCTTCGTTTCCGGCGAGGACGTCATGGACATGATGGAAGACGTCATGGCCGAAGTGCTGGAAGCCGCAGGCGTCACCCACGAATTTCCCCTGCAGCGCATGCAGTGGAAGGAAGCCATGGAGCGCTTCGGTTGCGACCGTCCCGACGTCCGCTTCGGCATGGAACTGGTCGATTTGACCGAGATCGTGCGCGGCTGCGGCTTCGGCGTGTTCTCCAAGGCCGTTGAAGCCGGCGGAGTGGTCAAGTGCATCAACGCCAAGGGCGCCGGCGACTGGTCCCGCGGCGACATCGAGAAGCTGGCGGAAGTTGCCGCAGCCAACGGCGCGAAGGGCATGGCTTGGATCGCCTACACTGCCGACGGTAAGGAAAAGAGCCCCATCATCAAGTTCCTGGGCGACGAAGTGCATGCCGCCATCAAGGAAGCCGCCGGTGTGGAGGCGGGCGACCTGCTGCTGTTCGCCGCCGATAAGTTCGACGTCGCAAGCGCCGTTCTGGCTGCCCTGCGCCTGCATATGGCGGATCTGCTGGGTATCGAGCGCGAAGGCCATGCGCTGCTTTGGGTCGTGAACTTCCCCATGTTCAAGTACGACGAGGATGAGGGCAAGTACGCAGCCGAGCACCATCCCTTCACCATGATTCCCGAGGAAGACTGGGATAAGATCGAGACCGCTCCCCTGGAGTGCGGCAGCTACAGCTACGACCTGGTCATGGACGGCTTCGAAGCAGGCGGCGGCACCATCCGTATCCATACCGCCGAAATGCAGCGCCGTGTCCTGCGCCGCTGCGGTCTGACCGACGAGCAGATCGACGAGAACTTCGGCCATCTGATCCGCGCCCTTGAACTGGGCGCTCCCCCTCATGGCGGCATCGCATTGGGCCTGGACCGACTGGTCATGCTGTTGGCGAAGAAGCAGTCTATCCGCGACGTCATCGCCTTCCCCAAGACCAGCTCCGCTTCCGATCCCATGACCGAGGCTCCCAGCACGGTCACCGCCAAGCAGCTGAAGGAAGTGGGTCTGCGCCTGATGTAGCGCATAAGCGCTTCCGAACCAGACGTACTGAAGATGCCGGCATTGCGCCGGCATCTTCTTCTATCCAGGCGTCTGACGGGTGGAATCGGCCAATGGGCCGGCAAAACAACGGGACCCCTGGAAGATCCAAGGGTCCCGTTCTTGCAGAGCTTGGTAAAGCGAAGCCTTCGGGCTTACAGTCCTTCGATATAGTTTACGAAATCGCCCAGGGTCTCGATGCCTTCGGGCTCTCCCAAATCTACTTCCAGGCGTTCTTCCAGATCGCAGATCAGTTCGACCATGTCCAGGGAATCGATGCCCAGAGAATCGAAGGTGGAATCCCCGTTGACGGTTTCAGGGTCGATATCCAGGTTTTCCTGCAGGACGGATTTGATGGTTTCAAGAGTGGACATTGGCGTCTCCTTTCCATTGGCACCTTGCCAATTGTACTTGAAAGATGGAGCTTTGCTTGCGCGAAGATTACATCGCCGTAACTTTGCCGAGCGAGGGCTATTTCGCGTGGTAGATTCGCGGCATAGCAGGTGACCTGGGGAAACTATCCGTTTTGGTCCTTGCTTCATGGAAAGGGGGCTCCGGTCTGAAAACCGGATGGCTGGAATCGCCGCATGCGTTCCGGCATGGGTATCCGATTCGACGATAGAGCGAAGGATTGATGAGAATGGTCGATAGACAAGTGAACAACCCTATTCCTCCCGATGGGTATTCGGGGGAAAGATTCGCGAACACCGGTCAAGCGGGCGGCCCTGTCCGGAAGCCTAAGAAGAAAGCAGGGGGTTCGAGTATGGTAAAGACCTTCGCTGCCGGTTTCCTCGGGGCGCTTCTCGCATGCATCTTGGCATTCAGCGTATCCGGCGCTTTCAAGGGGTCAGGCGGCAGTTCGACTGTGATCGGCGGTTCGGGCTCGTCGATCGATATTTCCGAAGACACGGATCGTGCCGAGGCGGTTGCGCAGAAGTGCCTGCCTTCTGTTGCGGCGATCGACGTCTATTCATCCAATGGCGGAACCATGGGAATGTTCAGGCAGAGTTCTGATTCCCTGGTCTACACCGGCCTGGGAAGCGGCGTGGTGATTTCCGAAGACGGTTATATCGTCACTAATAATCACGTCGTGGAAGGCGCGTCCGCCCTGAAGGTCACCGTCGATGGCCAGGAATACGAAGGCGAGGTGGTCGGAACCGATCCCACCACCGACCTGGCTGTTGTGAAGGTAGATGCTGACGGCCTGACCGCTATCGAGCTGGGCGATTCCGACCAGCTGGTGGCAGGTCAGTGGGTCATGGCGTTGGGAAGCCCCTTCGGTTTGGAGCAGTCGGTTTCCACGGGCATTGTTTCTGCAACCTCCAGGACCATTACCGTCCAGGATTCCAGCGATGGCTTCGGCGGCGAATCCTCCACGTCCGTGTACTCGCAGATGATCCAGACCGATGCTGCGATCAATCCCGGTAATTCCGGTGGTGCCCTGGTCGATTCCGAGGGCAGGTTGGTCGGCATCAATGCGGTTATCGAGTCCTCTTCCGGTAACTATGCAGGCGTCGGCTTCGCGATTCCCTCGAATTATGCGATCAGCATCGCCCAGCAGATCATCGACGGCGAAGAACCCACCCATGCATCATTGGGAGTCTCCTGCGCGACTGTGACTTCCGACGTTGCGAATCGTTATGGGTGGTCGGTCAAGGAAGGCGCATATGTTTCCGCGGTCATGGAAGACAGCGGTGCGGATAAGGCCGGTATCCGCGAGGGCGATATCATCATCGCGGTGGGCGATACCCAAATCGCCAGCAGCACCGATTTGGTGGGGGCGATCAGGACCTATCAGATCGGCGACAAAGTGGATATCACCCTGGTGCGCAACGGCAAGACCGAAACCGTGAGCGCGACCTTGGGAAGCGATGGCATCGAATAGCATTCAGACGAAACGGGATCCGGCATGGGTCCCGTTTCTGCTTTGCTCATTCGATGAAATGGGGGTTAATGCCCCTTCCATCTGGGGACTTCCCCCTGCTTTTTAGTAAGATGAGACGAAATGGAATAAGAGGACGGGAGGCGTATGTCTAACGACTACAGATATAAGCGAGTTCTGCTCAAGCTTTCCGGCGAGGCTCTGATGGGCGATGCCGGTTACGGAATCGATCCCAAGGTGGTAGAGGATCTGGCTGCCCAGATGAAGCAGATCGTCGACGACGGCATCGAGGTTGCCGTTACCGTCGGCGGTGGCAACATCTTCCGCGGCATGGCGGGTTCCGCCGAGGGCATGGATCGTTCCCAGGCAGACTACATCGGAATGCTCGCGACTTGCATGAATGCCCTTGCCCTGCAGGATGGCTTCGAGCGTGCGGGCATCCCCACTCGCGTGATGAGCGCAATCGAAATGCGCCAGGTTGCCGAAACCTATATCCGCCGTCGTGCTATCCGCCATCTGGAAAAGGGTCGTGTCGTAATCTTTGCTGCAGGTACCGGCAATCCTTACTTCACCACCGACACCACCGCTGCACTGCGTGCCTTGGAAATCGGCGCAGAATGCCTGATGAAGGCGACTAAGGTCGATGGTGTTTACGATTGCGATCCCGTGAAGAATCCCGACGCGAAGCGCTACGACCGCATTTCCTATATCGACGTCCTCGCGAAGGGGCTCCATGTCATGGATTCGACCGCGACCTCGCTTTGCATGGACAACAAGATGCCGATCCTGGTATTCGACCTTACTGTGAACGGCAACATCAGCCGGGTTCTCAAGGGCGAGAACGTGGGCACTACTGTCGAATAGCGTTTTCCAAACGGGGCCTTCGGGTCCCGTTTTCTTTGTATGCGCGTCCCTTGGGGTCATGTACAATGAAACGGTTGCGCTTTCTTTACGAAAACGCGATTTCATGAAAAGTAATCACTCCTCGAACAACCGGAGGAAACAATGGTAGACGAAATCATGCTCGAAGCCGAAGAACGCATGAACAAGGCACTCGACAACCTGGATGAGGCATTCGCCAGCGTCCGTACCGGTCGTGCAAACGCGATGGTGCTCGATAAGATCCGCGTCGACTACTACGGCGTTCCCACGCCCATCAATCAGATGTCCGCGATCAAGACCCCCGATGCCCACATGCTCGTCATCGAGCCTTGGGACAAGGGCGTCCTGGGTGCTATCGAGCAGGCGATCATCGCCAGCAACCTGGGCGTGACTCCCAGCAACGATGGCAACATCATCCGCCTGCCTTTCCCCACCCTCACCGAAGAACGCCGTCGCGAACTCGCCAAGCAGTGCAAGGCGTATTCCGAGGAAGCGCGCGTTGCGGTGCGCAATGCCCGTCGTGATGCCAACTCCGCAATCGAGAAGGCGGAAAAGAACGATGGCCTGCCCGAGGACGATGCGCGTCGTGCCAAGGACGATGTCCAGAAGATGACCGATAAGTACATCGACAAGGTCGAAGAGCACTACAAGAAGAAGGAAGAAGAGGTCATGGCCATCTAGGCCGCCCCTTCGTCCTGGCTAAACCTAATAGCCGAAATCATCCTGGCGGAATGCCGTCCCTTGTACTCGGGAGAGCCCAAGGGCGCGCATCCCGCCATCTTAGTACTTCAGGCCGAAGCGATTCGGCCGCTGGACCGCTTCGGCGGCTGCTTGACTGGACTTGAAAGGGAGGTTCAATGCTCAGCAAGCCACTTGAAGAGATATTTCCGGATGTTCCCGAGGGCCTGGATCCTTCCGCCCTCGATTTGGAGCGTATTCCGCAGCATGTTGCCGTGATCATGGATGGCAATGGACGTTGGGCGAAGAAGAGGGGAAGCATTCGCCTTGCGGGCCACAAAGCGGGGATCGGAGCCGTCCGTGAGACCATCCGCACCGCTTCCGATCTGGGAGTCCGCTATCTGACTCTGTATTCGTTCTCGACCGAGAATTGGAACAGGCCCAAGGCAGAGGTGGTCGGTTTGATGGAGTTGTTCGCCAAGACCATGCTCGCCGAAGTGGACGAACTCCACAAAGAGGGTGTGCGCGTCATGACCATCGGCGACGACTCCATGCTGCCCGATCGCACGCGCGATGCCTTCGCCAAGGCTTGGGAGAAGACCCGCAACAACACCGGCATGACCTTGATGGTCGCGGTGAACTACGGAGGACGCCAGGAAATCGTGCAGGCTGTGAACCGCATCATCGCCGAAGATACCCGGCGTGCGTCGGCTGGCGAGGAGGCGCTGCCTGTGACCGCCGAGCGCATTTCCGCCCATCTGGACACGGCGAAGGTCCAGGCTCCCGACCCCGATCTGGTCATCCGCACCAGCGGGGAGCTGAGGGTCTCGAACTTCCTGCTCTGGCAGATCGCATATTCCGAGTTCTATGTCACCGATGTCCTGTGGCCGGATTTCGATAGGTACGAGTTCTTGCGTGCGCTCCTTGGTTTCCAAGGACGCGATAGGCGCTTCGGGGGAGTGGGGAAGGCATGATCGAAACCAAGGAAAAGAATCCGGAGTCCCGTACCCCCGTCCTGGATTTCGATAGGGGAAACGAAAGGAACGTTCCCGCGAAGGCGACGCAGGGAGGGGCTCCTTCCGCCGAAGGGGGCAAGAAGAAATCCGATTTGGGGGTCCGCACCGTTGCGGGCTTCATCTACTTCGTGGTCACCGCGGCATGCGTCCTGTTGAGCGATATCACCGCGATGGTGTATTTGGCTGTGATCGCGGGCATGTGCGCCTTCGAGTTCTATAGGATGATGAAGCGCGATGACAAGCTGGTGAATGAATGGTTGGGTATCGCTGCCGCTGCGGCATTTCCCATCGTGGCCTTCTTCTTCGGCTTGTCGGGAATCGTCATCGTCGCCTCGGTGTTCCTGCTCGCGCTGGTCGTCTGGTATGTATGCTGGCCGAAGGCGAGGATCATCGACCTGTGCCTGACCGTATTCGGCGCGATATACATGGGTATGTCCCTTTCCTGCCTGCTCGTGGTCCGTATGGACCTCGGTGCCATCTGGGGAGGCGTGACCATGCTTGCCCTCATCGCGAGCGTTTGGCTCAACGATGTCGGCGCATATCTGGTGGGCAGGGCGATCGGCAAGCATAGGATGGCCCCTGTCATCTCCCCGAAGAAGACCTGGGAGGGCTTCTTCGGCGGATTGGTCTTTTCGATCCTGTTCTGGTGCGGGATGTCCTTCATCCCCGTGCTTTCCCTGAGCATCCCCCAGGCGGTGGGCTTCGGCCTGCTGTGCGGCGTGATGGGAGTCGTGGGCGATCTTGCCGAAAGCCGTATGAAGCGCAACGTGGGCGTGAAGGATTCCGGGACGATCATGCCCGGTCATGGCGGGATGTTCGACCGCACCGATTCGCTGCTCACCGTATCCATCACCGCGACACTGTGCCTGTATTTAGGAGGCTGCATTCCCAATGTCGTTATCTAAGCCCGAGCAGGCGCCGTTTCCCAGGAAGATCGCGATCCTGGGCTCTACCGGGTCGATCGGCACCCAGACCCTCGACGTGGTCAGGCGCCATCCCGACAAGCTCGAGATAGTCGCGCTTGCCGCTGGAAGGCGCGTCGACCAGATGATCGACCAGGCGCACGAGTTCGGGGTGCCCTATCTTGCTGCGGGTACTGAATGTGCGGAGATTTCCCGAGAGCTTCCCCAGGGGGCGGAAATCGCCTTCGGCCCCGATGCGGTGAGCGCGCTTGTCAAGTTGCCCGAGGTGGACCTGGTGGTCAATGCGCTCGTGGGTGCAGCCGGCCTGCAGGCAAGCTATGAGACCCTGCGCGCGGGCAAGGTGCTGGCGCTTGCGAACAAGGAATCCCTCGTGGTGGGCGGCGATCTGATCATGCCGCTTGCGAGGGGCCTGGACGCTCGGGCGGGCAGGCCCGGGTCGCTTATGCCCATCGATTCCGAGCATGGGGCCATCTACCAGTGCCTTTTAGGGGAGCGTCATGATGAGGTGAGCTGCCTTTGGGTGACCGCTTCGGGCGGTCCCTTCCGCGGCCGTACGCGCGACGAGCTCGCGCGGGTGACTCCCGAGCAGGCCCTTGCCCATCCTACATGGAACATGGGCCCGAAGATCACCATCGACTCATCCACCCTGATGAATAAGGGCTTGGAAGTCATCGAGGCGCATCATCTGTTCGACATCGGCTACGACCGCATCAAAGTGGTGGTGCAACCGCAGAGCGCCATCCATTCCATGGTCGAGTTTTCCGACGGCAGCGTGAAGGCCCACTTGGGCACGACCGATATGCGCATTCCCATCCAGTTCGCCTTGAGCTATCCCGACCGCTGGGATGCTCCCGTCGAGCCTTTGGATTTCTGCAAGCTGGGAAGCCTGGAATTCTTCGAGCCGGATACCCGCACCTTCCGTGCGCTCGAGCTGGCGCGTATCGCCGGCTCCACGGGCGGTACGCTCCCTTGCGTCATGAATGCCGCGAACGAGGTTGCCGTTGCTGCCTTCCTTTCCCACCAATGCGGATACCTGGATATCGCCCGCACCGTCGAGTCGGTGATGGAAATGCACCAGGTGCAGGCCGTCGAAAGCGTTGCCCAGCTGCAGGAACAGGATGCCTGGGCCAGGTGCGCCGCCCGTGACCTGATCGCCCAGAGGGATTGGCGGGCGTAGGCGCAATGGGTGCTATCACCGCAATCCTGTGCTGTATCGTGGTCCTTGGCTTCCTCGTGGTCATCCACGAGGGTGGCCACTTCCTCGCCGCCCGGGCCTTCGGCGTGCGCGTTTCCGAATTCATGGTGGGGCTTCCCGGTCCCCGCGTGGGATTCAAATGGCGCGGCACCACCTTCGGCGTGACCGCCATCCCGCTCGGCGGCTATGCGCGGTTGTGCGGTATGGAAGGCGGGCCGGAAAGCCCTTATCTGGAGCAGGTGCTCGATTGTGCGTACCGCCATGGAACGGTGGTGCTGGAAGACCTTGCCTGGGAATGCGGCATCGGCGTGGACGATGCCTGCCGCGCTCTGGACCAGCTGGTGGAATGGGGTTGCATCACCGCTCCGAAGAAGACCGATCCGTACAACACCTATCGCACGGTCGAGGTGCGCCAGGGGCGTACGGTGCTTGTCGCCGAAGGCGAACCCCGCCCCCAGGAAGAACCCCGCGCCTTCTTCGAGTCGGAAAGGCGGCAGCAGTACCGCAGCCTTCCGTTCTGGAAGCGCTGCGTAGTCCTGCTCGCGGGTCCGTTTGCGAATCTGCTGTTCTTCATGCTCGTCATGGTGGTGGTCTATTCGGTGATCGGCATCGATGTGCAGAATGCAGACGGAGCAGTCGAGCATCTGCGCGTCGATCCGCTTCGTTCGCTGTATGCCGGCGTATGCTATCTTGCCGCAACGGTGCAGGCTATTGCCGGCTTGTTCAATCCTGCGACTGCTGCGCAAACGCTTTCCGATTCGGCGGGCGTGGTGGGAATCGCCGTGATCTCGAAGAGCGCTTTCGAGCAGGGCATGCTCACCTTCGTTATGTTCTCCGCGCTCATTTCCGTTTCCTTGGGCCTGATGAACCTGCTGCCCATACCCCCCTTGGATGGCGGCAAGTTCGTCATCGAGATCATCCAGAAGATCATCGGACGCGATATCCCCGTTCCGGTGGTGAATGCCATCTCGCTGTTCGGCATGGCATTGTTCATGCTGCTGTTCATCTTCATGATCAATCAGGACGTCCAGAGGTTCGTGCTAGGAGGCTGACAGCCTATGAAACCCAATCAGAGAACCAGGCGGGTGATGGTGGGGAAGGTCCCCATGGGTGGCGGGGCCCCGTGCGTGGTCCAATCGATGCTCAACCAGCCGCCTGATGACGTGCAGGCGAACCTGCGCCAGATCCGCCAGCTCGCCGAAGCGGGCTGCGAGGTGGTGCGCATGGCGATTCCCCGGCGCATGTACCTCGATGCCTTCCAGGAGGTATGCGAGGAATCGCCCCTGCCTGTAGTGGCCGACATCCATTTCGACGCGCAGATCGCCATCGAGGCCGCCCGCCGCGGTGCGGCGAAGCTGCGTATCAACCCCGGTAATATCGGCGGTTGGGAAAAGGCCGATCCGGTGATCGAGGCTGCGGGAGAGGCGGGAATCCCCATCAGGGTGGGCGTGAATGCCGGATCGCTCGACGATTCCCTGAAATCCCGCGACAATCTGACCCTGCCTCAGAAGCTCGCCCTTTCCGCCGCCGATTACGTAAGGCATTTCGAAGAGCGCGGCTTCTACGATGTGGTGGTCTCCGCAAAGGCGTCCGATGTCTGCACCACGGTAGAGGCATACCGCTTGCTTTCGGAGATGATCCCTGACAATCCATTGCATATCGGGGTAACCGAAGCGGGAACCTTGTTCCAAGGACTGGTAAAATCTGCTTCGGGCTTGGGTATCCTACTCGAACAGGGAATCGGCGACACCATGCGCATTTCCCTGACCGACGACCCGGTGCAGGAAATCCGCGCGTGCTGGACTTTGCTGGCAGCGCTCGATCTGCGCCGCCGAAGCCCCGAAATCATCAGCTGCCCCACCTGCGGCCGCTGCCAGGTCGATCTGATCGGCTTGGCCAAGCAGGTGGACGATGCCCTCCAGAATGTGGCCGCCCCCTTGAAGGTCGCGGTCATGGGCTGCGTGGTGAACGGTCCCGGCGAGGCTGCGGGTGCGGACATCGGAGTCGCATGCGGTCCTGGAAACGGGGTCATCTTCAAACATGGGGAAACTTTGCGGAAAGTCGGCGAGGACGAAATCGTCGATGCTCTGCTTGAGGAGATTGGAAGACTATGATGCATATCACCCGAATGAGCGAGCTTTACGCTCCCACGCTGAAGGAAGTACCTTCCGAGGCAGCCATCGCAAGCCACCGCCTGCTCTTGCGTGCCGGCATGATGCGCAAGACCAACACCGGAATGTATTCCTTCCTGCCCTTGGGTTGGCGCGTAATCAGGAAGATCGAGCAGATCGTCCGCGAGGAAATGGACGCCTCCGGTGCCCAGGAAGTGCGCATGCCCATCCTGCAGCCGGCAGAGTTGTGGGCGGAGAGCGGCCGTTGGGATGCCTACGGCCCGGAAATGATGCGCTTGGACGACCGTCACGGCTTCAGCTTGTGCCTGGGACCCACCCATGAGGAGGTCATCACCGACCTGGTGCGCAACGAGCTTCGCTCCTACAGGCAGCTTCCGTTGAACCTGTACCAGATCCAGGTGAAGTACCGCGACGAGCGTCGACCCCGCTTCGGCCTCATGCGCAGCCGCGAGTTCATCATGAAGGACGCGTACAGCTTCCATTCCACCTACGAATCCCTGCATGAGACCTATGAGGAGATGAGCCGCGCCTACGAGCGCATCTGCAAGCGACTGGGTCTGGACTTCCGTCCCGTCGAGGCGGACGGCGGCCAAATCGGCGGCTCTCTGACCTGCGAGTTCATGGCACTGGCAGATGCGGGCGAAGCCGACCTGGTCAGCTGCGAGTGCGGTTTTGCAGCGAATGCGGAAGTGGCGGAGGCTGTAATCAAGCCCACCGAATTCCCTGAGACCGAACTGCGCAAGGTGCATACCCCCGATGTGCACACCATCGCCCAGCTGGCGGAATTCCTGGACTGCCCCGAAAGCTCCACGGTCAAGTGCATGGTCGGCAAGGATGGCGAGGGCAATGCCGTCGCCCTGTTCCTGCCCGGCGACCATGAGCTCAACGAGCTGAAGGCGGAGCGTGCGGTGCCCGGTTTCACCCTGATGAGCGATGAGGAAATGGAAGCCGCCGGCCTGCCCAAGGGCTCCATCGGCTGCGTGGGCCTGCCCGAGGGCGTGAAGATCGGCGCGGACGAGAGCTTGAAGGACATCATGCACTGGGTGGTCGGTGCGAACGAGGATGGCTACCACTTCGTGGGCGCCAAGCAGGGCCGCGACTTCAACGTCGACTTCTGGTGCGACATCAGCACCGCGAAGGAAGGCGATCTGTGCGTCAAGTGCGGACGCCCCCTGGTCTCTTCCCGCGGCATCGAGGTGGCGCAGGTATTCGAGCTGGGCGACAAGTACTCCAAGGCCATGAATGCGACCTTCAGCGATGAGGACGGCAAGGACAAGCCCTTCATCATGGGTTGCTACGGCGTGGGCGTGTCCCGTTGCATGGGTGCGATCGTCGAGCAGTACAACGACGAATTCGGTATCAAATGGCCCGTCTCCGTGGCGCCCGCCCATGTGTGCGTCATGCCCCTGATCGTGGGCGACGACTTGGTGCAGCCTGCGGCCGAGCAGATGGCCGCCGAGCTGGCTGAAATCGGCCTGGAAGTGGTTCTTGACGATCGTAACGAGCGTCCCGGCGTCAAGTTCGCAGAAGCCGACCTGATGGGCTGGCCCCTGCAGATCACCGTGGGCAAGCGCGGCGTGAAGAACGGCGAGGTGGAGGTGAAGAACCGCTACACCAACGAGAAGTCCGTCATTCCCATCGACGAATACAAGCAGATTCTGGCAGACGCCCGCACTCCCGAAGATTTCCTGAAAGCCTTCCTGGGCGACCAGATGGCGTAGGCGTCGAATCGAAACTTTGATTTGGAATCGTGCCGTTCCGTTTAGGGGCGGCACGATTTCTGCGAAGGCAGGGAAGGAGCATCATTTGATCAACGGAAAACCTGAGCTTCTGGCTCCTGCCGGAGGGTGGGAGCAGCTGGAATATGCCATCCGCTTCGGTGCGGATGCCGTGTACCTTGCCACCGACCGCTTCAACCTGCGTCAGCGTGCTTCGAACTTCTCGTTGGAGGAATTGCCCCGTGCAGTAGAGTACGCGCACAACCGGGGGGTGTCGGTGCATGTGACCTGCAACGCCCAGATGCACGAAGAGGATTTCGAAGACTTGCCGCGGTATCTGCAGGCTATCGATGCTGCTGGAGTGGATGCCGTGCTGGTGAGCGACCTGGGTGCGCTTAGATGCGTGCGGGAGCATGCGCCCAACGCGCAGATCCACGTGAGCACGCAGGCTTCCGTCTCCAATAGCGCTTCGGCGCTGACCTGGCATGAGCTGGGGGCGAGTCGTGTGGTGTGCGCACGCGAGATGAGCTTGGAGGACATCGCCCGGATGCGCCGTCTGCTTCCCGAAAGCATGGAGATCGAGGTATTCGTCCATGGGGCCATGTGCATGGCCATCTCGGGCCGCTGCCTGATCAGCGACTACCTGACCGGTCGCAGCGCAACGAACGGGCACTGCACGCAACCATGCCGTTGGAGCTATACCTTGGAGGAGGAGAAGCGTCCTGGCGTGCATTTCCCTATCGAGGAAGACGATCGGGGTAGCTATATCCTCAACGCCAAGGACATGAACATGCTGTCCTATCTGGATAAGCTGACCGAGGCAGGTGTGGATTCCATCAAGATCGAGGGACGCAACAAGAAGGCCTTCTATGTGGCGACCGTGGTGAACGCCTACCGCCAGGTGTTGGATGGGGCGGACCCTGCGATTTTCCAGCATGAACTGGAAACCGTGTCACACAGGCCGTATGGGACGGGGTTCTTCTTCGGTCCCGCCCATCAGACCCCTGAGACGGATGCCTATGTGCGCCCCTACGACTGGGCGGTCGAGGTGCTTTCCAGCGAGGCGGAAGGGGATGCCTGGCGCGTGAGGGGCATATGCAGGAACCGCTTCTGGGAGGGAAGCGAACTCGAGGTGCTTGCCCCGGGTGAGCCCGTGCGTTCCCTACAGGTAGGCGGTCTGATGCATGTTCCCGAAAACGGCGAGCCGTATCCGGTGGAGGTTGCCAATCGCGCGATGGATACCTATTCCTTCCTTTCACCCTTCCCGTTGGGGAAAGCGGATATCGCCCGTATCGAACGCCTGGAGGATACGAGCAAACCCGTGGATGACAAGAGCGCTCTGAGAAGCGAATAGGAGCGGAAAAGCGGCAAGGAGGATCTGTTCCTGTCGAAACCGATAATGAGAAAGAGGGGATGGGAAACCCCGACAGGCTTCCCATCCCCTCTGGTATTGCGGCCGCAACCACCGCATGGGTGGATGTGGCACGTCTTATTCGCTTCCGAAGGGAAGCAGGATGCTATTCCATCCCCACGGCTGCCTTGGCCGCCTTGACGGCCTCGACCGCGTTGGCGGTGTAGATGTCGGCGCCGATCTCGTCGCAGAACTTCTGGGAGATGGGGCTGCCGCCGACCATGACCTTGTACTTGCCGCGGATGCCGCGCTCCTCGAGCATGCCGACGACCTCGCGCATGCCGGGCATGGTGGTGGTCATGAGGGTGGACATGGCGATGATGTCGGCGCCCACCTCCTCGTCCTCCATCTCCAGGACGCATTCTGCCAGGCGTGCGATGAGTTCTTCCTTGGTTGCCATTTCGGTTTTCCTCCTTGCATTCTCAGGGAATGCCGGTTCCCGTGGACCGGATTTCCGGCATTGTCAGGGTTGTCTGCTATTCGGCGAACTTTTCGGGGTCGAGGGGCCATGCGCCGTACTTGCGTCCAGCAGCGAACATGGCGTCGATGTTCTCCGTGGGGCTTGCGATGGGGATATCGCAGCTGTTGGAAAGAATCATGCGCTTGGGGGAATCCCAGCCATCTCGCAGGTTCTGCTTTACGTTTTCCTCCACGTCTGTCGGGGTTCCCAGCAGCATGGTCTGGCATACGTCGATGTTGCTCAGGATGGGCACCCTGTCGCCTGCGACTTCCTTCAGATGCTTGAACCTGACCTGGGCATCCAGGCTGATCATGTCGCAGCCGGTTTCCAGCATATCTTCGATAACCGCATTGGTCTCGCCGCAATTGTGGTAGCCCATGCCCATCCCCTTGCTGTGGCACAGGTTCGCGATTTCCTGGGAGTAGGGGAGCACGAACTCGCGGTAGGTCTTCTTGTCGATGACGCTTCCCGACGCGATGGGATCGCACAGGAAGATGCCGCCGCCTGCTTCCATGAAGCCATCAGCCGCCTCGAGCAGCATATCGGTGCAGAAGCGCATGAATTCGTGTGCTTCTTCGGGGTGCTTGCGAATCTGGCGCAGCAGCTTCTCGATGGGGAGCAGGCTTGCAGCCGCGGTCATGGGACCGGGGAAGGTGATGTTCACGCCTACCTCGTGACCGTAGGCCTTGTTGCACAGCTTGACAGCCTCCAGGTTCATCTTGTACCACTCGTTGCGCTCGAGCGCTTTCGGATCAAGTTTGTTCATGTCGTCGAGACTCGTCATGACCGCCTTGGTGATGGCGGGTACGGCATCTTCAGGATCGTTGAATTGGGTGTCGAAGCCGTGCGCGATGCCGTGCAAGCCGAACTCGACGATCATTCCGTCATTGCCGTATTTCTCGTAGCAGGCGATCTGCGCTGCGGCGGTATTCTCTGCCGAAGAACGCTTCTGCTTATGGGTCATGCCTGCAACCTTGCCGGCGCAGGATACGAAGAAGGGCATGATGGGGATGTGGTCAACATCTCCGCCGCTTAGGTACGCTCCCAGACGTTCGTTGGGAGTCATCTTGTCGAGTTCGTGCATGGGTCCTCTTTCTCTAGCCTGTGTTCTCGACGCGATAGCCTTTCGGATGGCATGAAAGGCTATCGACCCTTCCCACGGTTGAAGGGTTGCGCCTGTTGAAATGGAAGAGTAGAGGGTTCGTGAGGCTCGGGCCTTCCATACGGATGCTGCTTGGAGTCGTGTCTGCCTATTCGTTCCCGGAACTTTCGTATCTTCGCTTTCAAGAAGCGCATGCATGACAGCTGCAAGAACATTGCAGCCGAAAGCACCCTTCACGCACGATCCGGGGTTCACGGATGTGCGGAATACGAAGATGGCAAGGTATCCTGGCTGATGAGGCGGCTTTGCGCCGGCGTCCAATCACAGTGATGTCCCTCGTCCGGGATTTGCACCCGGTTCCCCTTGCAAGTGCACCGCATACGGTGTGGCAGCTTCGGTTTCGGAAGCCCGAAACGACGCAATCATAACCCATCGATAAATGCATAGCAATATCACGATAAGTTATAGGAAAGATAGATAGTTATTAATGGAAATAATGAAAAACACCAGGTAAAACATAATAAATATCACCATGATAGTATTTATTAGAAGTACTAATCCAAACAATATTTGCTAATGGAATATTGATAAACTAACCACGATAATGATTGAAATAAACGGATTCGACCCGTTCTGAATAGCAGATTTCAAGGTGCTGGGGAGGGTTCGGAGAATCGCTTTCGCGTGAAAGGAATGCGTCGCTCAGGCTGAGGATCATACTCATGGAAGGGTTTGCCGCGGTGATCTGCCCAAAGTGCACGTGATGGTTCGACGTATGCACGGATATTCGGAAGAAGCCGTCGCCGAAGATGGCGACGGCCATTGATCCGTTGCTTGCGGTCGTTTCCGATATCCGGGTGCGCGGGCGTGCCTTTTCTTTCGGTGTGTGCATCTGGGCGCACGCTGCGCTGCGATTGCGGTGTTGGTGAACGACCAGAAGGGAACCGAATGCAGAAGGACGGTCTGCAGAAGAAGGGCCGTCCAGTTCCCGGTGTTGGTCCGAGCAGAAGAGAAACCGCGCTCGCTTTGCCCGAGATATCGTCGGACAAAAGATACTCTAGTGTCATAGAGCGGCACTCTGCAAGCAGGCATCCCCATCCTGCCTTTCCTTACCATAGAATGAACATGATTAGGAAAAAGCAATAGGTATAGGGAACCCTAATAGTAAGCATATTGAGACGGAAGTACCGTTGAAACGAAAGCAGGCGGCCTGTTTCGGGCCGCCTGCTGCTGCGTATGAGAGGCTTCGCTTAGAGCATTTCCACGAATGCGGAGATTCGGGTGCTCAGCTGGCCGATGTCGGACTGGGAATAGTCGGTTTCCACGGCCATATAGGGAGTGTTCTTCTCATTGGTGCAGAACTCGTCGATGATCGAGGTCTCGACAGCGTAGGTGTGGCATGCCTGCAGGATCATGTCGATCACGCCGTCGACCTTGTACTCGTCGATTGCGCGGCCGATCAGGTCCAGACGTCCCTTGTTGGGGGTCATGCAGGAGCAGCTGATACTGGTGTACTTGCGTGCCAGCGCTTCGTAGACGTCTTCGATGGTTTCGTCCACGTCCATTTCGATTGCCTTAGCGCCGGTGCAGTTTTCGAAGAATACAACGTCTGCGCCTGCAGCCTCGATGGCCTGGACCACCTTGAAGGTCGCACCGCCCATGGGGCAGCCGGTGATCAGGATACGGGGCTTCTTGGTGCGGGGCTCTGCCTCGGCTTCGATTTTGGCGATCAGCTCGTCCATCTTGCCGGGGGTCTGGGTCCTGTCGAAGTTGTAGGATACGGCGGACAGGGTATTGATCAGGTCCATGCCGCTGATAGGTGCGGGATCCGCCTTCATGATGGAGTAGAGCTTCCTGATGGCAGCACGCTCGGCGTTCTTGATTTTGATGCCGTGGCGGATGTCGTCTTCGGTGATGGTGACGCCGAAGAAGTCTTCCAGCTTCTCCTTCATCTTGATGATCTGCTTGCGGTAGAATTCGACGCCGTCTTCGCTCTGGCAGTTGGGCAGCTCGATGATGTGCATGGGCTTGAACTTGGACATCTGCTCGTACATCTTCTTCTTGCCGTCGCAGGTGGTTTCCGCGATTACCAGGTCGGAGAAGTAGAAATAGGGGCACTTGTCGGTCTTGCCGAAGCCATAGCTCGCCTTGATGAGCGGACACAGGTTCTTAGGCAGGTCCTCTTCGGCTGCAGGGATGGTCTCGTCGGTCATGGAGCACAGGCCCACGACCGCAGCGCCCATGGAAATGGCCAGCTCTTCGGGGAAATAGGTGCAGTAGATGCCGATGACGGGCTTGTCCTGGTCCTTGACGGCCTTCACTGCCATGAAGGCGTTCTTGCGCGCCTCCGCGAAATCTTCGAAGACTTCGGGAAGGTTCTTCTTAATTTCCATTTGCTCTCTCCTTCAAGCCGGCTTGCAGGTTCCCCTCAAGGGGGAGGGAGGGGAATCGCAGCCATAATAAGAAAATCGGATATCGATTAGGAACCATGATAATAAATCATCGACCCTGACCAATATATGCCAGTATCGCGTGTTTTCAAGGGCAGAGAACGGGTAATTCCCGTCTTTCCCCAAAAGCGCTGCCAACAAAGAGACCAGCGCCTCATTCCGTGTTCGCACGGAGATGAGACGCTGGCCGGAAAGTGCGGGAATCCGCTTATTCCCGTTGTTTTCGACCTTTAGGCGACTTCGCCGTTCAGGGCCTTGAGCAGGGTTTGGATGTTCTCCAAGGGCGAGCCGGTTCCCAAACCGCAGGCAGGTGCGATGACGTCGGATGCGCCCTTCGCGCAGTTGCGCGCCAGTGCGGCTGCCTTTTCGGTGTTGTTGGTCTCAAGTGCGAAGGTGCTGATATTGCCCACGATGATATGCTTTTCGCCCAGGGCTTCCTTCGCCTTGCGCAGGGACACGATGGCGTCGAAGCTCAGTGCGTCGGCCTCGATCTTGTCCATCTGCTCGTATACGCTCGACATTTGGCCGCAGATATGGACCAGGGTCTTCACACCATAGGGTTTGACTGCCCTGATGATCTGGTTCACGTAGGTAACGCAGTATTCGTCGAACATCTTGGGGCCCAGGATCTCGCCGGTGCCGCTGGGGTCGGAGATGCAGATCAGGTCGGCGCCCGCCTTGGCCATCTCGACTGCGAAGTCTGCGCAGGTCTTGGTGACGAAGCTCATGAATTGATGCATCTTCTCAGGCTTCTTGCGCATTTCCTTGTAGTAGGTGACCGCGTCCTGGACGGAGTTCGCCACGCTGATGGGGCCGACCACGTTGCCGACGATGGGCACGGGCAGGTCGCGGGACTTCAGGATCTTGATGGCCTCGATGACGACGGCCATACGGCCTTCGTTGACGTTGGGGGTGGGCAGGGTCTCCCAGTCATCGACGGTCTTGATCGCGTATTCGGTGACGTGGGGCTCGGCAACGGTGTTGCCCAGGGTAACCTGCGCACCCATGGCCTCGGCCTCGACGGTCATGCAGAATGGAACGCCCACGTTCTCGAAGCAGCGCTGCTCCCAGCTTGCCTGGGCCATATCCGCCATTGCAGTGGGGTCTACATGGGCCTGGGGCCAATACACCCCGGATGCATCCATCAATGCAGTGGTGATCATGTTCATCATGCCGCCAGGGCAGATGAGCGGCTTGCGGTCGATCTCTTCCCTGTTGAAGGCGGCGAAGAGCCTTTCCTTCTCGGTGAGCTTGCGGACTTCCATTCTGCATTCCTTTCCTGTGTGCTAAACGGTAATCGTGGTCAGATTATACTATTCCATCCCCACGGCTGCCTTGGCCGCCTTGACGGCCTCGACCGCGTTGGCGGTGTAGATGTCGGCGCCGATCTCGTCGCAGAACTTCTGGGAGATGGGGCTGCCGCCGACCATGACCTTGTACTTGCCGCGGATGCCGCGCTCCTCGAGCATGCCGACGACCTCGCGCATGCCGGGCATGGTGGTGGTCATGAGGGTGGACATGGCGATGATGTCGGCGCCCACCTCCTCGGCGGTGTCGACGAACTGGGCCAGGGGCACGTCGCGGCCCAGGTCGTGCATCTCGAAGCCGGCGGTGTCCATCATGATCTTGACCAGGTTCTTGCCGATGTCGTGGGTGTCGCCCTCGACGACGCCGATGACGGCCTTCTTGACGTCGCCCTTGTTCTCGACGGCGGGCAGGTGCGGGCGCAGCACGTCGAGGCCCGCGTACATCGCATCGGAGCACAGCAGGACGTCGGTGACGAAGTACTCCTCGGCGTCGTAGAGGTCGGAGGCCTTGTTCATGCCTGCCACCAGGCCCTCCATGATGCCGTCGTAGGCGTCGTAGCCCGCCTCGATGTACTCGTTGGCGACGTCGACCACCTCCTCGTCCTCCATCTCCAGGACGCATTCTGCCAGGCGTGCGATGAGTTCTTCCTTGGTTGCCATTTCGGTTT
>JBJEKU010000098.1:0-36031 GCA_051878795.1 Eggerthellaceae bacterium | reverse complement strand
TCTTTTTTTCTAGACTATGCTGCTGCCAAAGTGCGCAAGAAATTGTACGTCACCTGCCGAAGCCCTCGTCCTCTTCCTCTTCAACGGGAGCGGCCTTGACGGGTTCGGGTGCTTTGGGAGTGCCGAAGACGGCATCGAATTCGTCGAAGCAGGCGCGGGGAACGGAGAAGACCACCTTCTTCAGGCAGCCGGGGTGCGCGTCGATCCATGTCTTGAACAGCTCGACAACCTGGCTTGCGGGATAGCCCTGGCGTCCGCAACCGAATGCGCCCACGATCAGGGTCTCGGTGCCGTTTGCCACGGCGATGCGCAGGATGGCCTCGATGCGCTGGGCCAGGCACTGGTCCGCTTCACGCTCGGAGCGGTTGTTCTCAAGCGCGCGGGTGCGGTTGGGCTCGGGAATGGCGATGACGTCGGCCTTGCGGATGTTGCCATCGCGGGAGAAGCTCACTTGCGGCATGAACAGGGCGCGGTCGGTGAACAGCATTCCGCGTGCGAATCCGCGGTTCTTGGCGTGGTATTCGGTCCTCATGCCGCACAGTACCTGGTACAGGTTGCTTTCCGCGCAGAGCATCTGCTCGGGGCCGAAGGCACCGTCTTCGTAGTTGCCGCCCGGCTTGGTGAAGGTGACGGGGCAGGCGATTGCCGCTTTGCCGTGCTCGCGGTAGAGGGCGTTGACGAAAAACTGGGTGGTGACTTCGGTATCGGTGGATTCGAAGGCGGCATCGGGGATTTTCAGCTCGCGGCCTTCGCCGTCCTCGTAGATGACGGTCGCTTCCACGCATGCCTTGGTTTTCGAAGCGAATGCGCCTTTCATGAGGGCATTGTGCTTCTTGGCCTGGGCTTTCCTTTCTTCCTTGATATCTGCCATCGGGGTCTCCTTTCCTCGAGGTCCTGGTCGATGGGTTCATAGGCCGCAACCTGGGTGATAGGCGGTTGCAGTGCGGATTACCTGCGCTTCTTGGTTTTCTTCTTCGGCTGGGGTTTGTTCTTGTTCATCCTGGTCACCAGCAGGGTGGCGATCAGCGTTATGAGAAGGATTCCGATTCCCAGCTCGGGCTGGCCTTGCGAGTAGATATACAGGCCCAGTGCGCCCAGGAAGAGCGCGAGCAATGCAATCGGAAGATTCCTGCTATTCATTCTC
This sequence comes from Eggerthellaceae bacterium, assembly GCA_051878795.1. Lineage (GTDB taxonomy): Bacteria > Actinomycetota > Coriobacteriia > Coriobacteriales > Eggerthellaceae > W1P20-047. Next base: position 34,887 of record JBJEKU010000098.1, on the reverse strand, counting down.
GTTTCCTTCCGGTTCGGATTCGGTGGTTTCCAGCGGCTCCGCTTCCTCGACCTGGGTGGTCAGCAGGTAGTTGGGGCTTGCGTTTGCAAGCTGCCCCATGCCCTTCAGGGAGGCAATGGCCTGGTTGACCTGTACGCCTTCGGCGGTATGCACAAGTGCAATCGCCTTACCCGAAGCACCCTTCTGGACCTTGCCGTCGCGGATTTCGCCAACCACCATCATCTCATTGCCGATACGGGTTTCCTCGATGAAGTCGCAAAGTGAAAGCTGACGGTTGATATCGGGGATGCTCGCGTTGCGTTTGAGCGTTATCAGCACTTCGCCTTCGGTGTATTCGGTGCCGGCACCTGCGCTTGCAATTCCGGTTTCCTCCTCTGCCTCCTCGGGCGTGGGAAGGGGGATGGTTTCTTCCGTTTCCGTTTCCTCGAGCTCGGAAATGGGCAGGTTCTTGGAAGCGATATCCATCGCGATCCTTTCGATGGAGTCGATGGGTGCCGCGACGTCGGCCTGTTCTGTGGGAGCCTGGCAGGCGCCCAGCGAAAGGGATGCGGCGGCGGCAAGCACGGCGAGGGTAAGGGGTTTCACGTGAAACATCCTGTTCGACGACTCTGCGCCCGGACTGCTCGTCCTGTGTTCCATGGTTTCTCCTTAGGGCTGGTTCACGCAGTCCATTCTATCCGCTGGAGCTGTCGGGGGCATGCTGGACGGGTAAACTTGCAGAATGCGAATACTTCGCCTGCGAGCGTAAAGGGAGGCTTGGGGAAATGATCATCGGAATCGGGGTCGATATGGTGACGGTATCGGACATGGAACGCCGCGTTGCGCGTATGAGCCCCGGTGCCCTCGCCCGCATGTTCACGCCTGCCGAGTTGGAGGCATCCCTTTCGCGGGGAAACCGCCGTGCCGAATACCTTGCAGCACGATTCGCGGCAAAGGAGGCGGTATATAAGGCGCTTGCCCCAAGCCTGCCTGCGGGGACACTGGAGCTGCGCCGTATCGAGGTGCTGAACCGGGAGGACGGAAGCCCCTACGCGAACACGGAAGAGCCGTCGCTTGCCGCTGCCATGCGCAAAGCCGGCGTGGCGCACGTGCACCTTTCCATCACCACGGAAGGCGATTTCGCCTGCGCCTTCGCGGTTGCCGAAAGCTAGGGCCCTTCCCTATTCCAGGTAGGCGCCGGTCTGACGGTCCCACAGATGGGCGTATTCGCCGCCGGCTTCGATCAGCTGGGCATGCGGCCCGTCTTCCACGATGCGGCCGTGGTCCAGCACAACGATGCGGTCCAGGCTTGCCACGGTGGAAAGGCGATGCGCCACCACGATGGAGGTACGCCCCGCCATCAGCCTGGCGAGCGCGTCCTGCACCAGGTGCTCGCTTTCGGAATCGAGCGCGCTTGTTGCCTCGTCCAGCACCAGGATGGGGCAGTCGGCCAGCATGGCGCGTGCGATTGCGATGCGCTGGCGCTGGCCGCCGGAAAGCTTGATGCCGCGTTCGCCCGTGATGGTTTCGAATCCTTGGGGCAGCTTCTCGATGAACTCCAAGGCGTTGGCCTGGCGCGCCGCCTCGCGGATCTGCTCCATGGTGGCATCGGGCCTGCCGTAGGCGATATTCTCGGCGATGGTGCGGTGGAACAGCAGCGCCTCTTGGGGCACGTAGGCGATGTTGCGGCGCAGGCTCTGCTGGGTGATCTCCGCCACGTTCTGCCCATCGACCAGGATCTTCCCTTCCTGGATGTCGCTCAGGCGCAGCAGCAGCTTGGTCAGCGTGGTCTTACCCGCTCCGCTCACGCCTACGAGGCCGATGCGCTGGCCTGCGGGGATGTGCAGCTCGAAGTTGTCGAAGACCTGGGTGCGCACGCCGCCGTCGGTGTACCAGAAATTGATTCCCTCGAAGTCGATGGCGCCTTCGCGCACCACCAGGGGCTTGGCGTCGGGCGCGTCGGCCACCAGGCGCGGCTCGTCGAGCACGCGGGTCATGCCGCTCGCATCTCCGAAGGCGCGGTTGAAGCGCTGCAGGCCGTTGTTGATGAAGTTGAACTGGTTGGTGATGGCGTAGGTGTAGGTGAACATCATCACCAGGGTGCCCGGCGTGATGCCGAACCACGCGTTGCCGCCCGAAATGAACACCGCGACCACGCTCATGATCACCACGGTGATGCTCGAGGTGATGATGCCGCGCGTGATGGTGGAGCGCATGCGCTTGCTATCGCGGGCGACTACTTCGCGGTTGGCCTTGTCGAACAGCTGCCGCTCGTAGTCTTCGCGACCGTAGGTCTTCACCGCCAGGATGTTGGTCACTGCATCGGAAAGCTCGCCCGAAAGGTCGTTCTGGGCGCTTGCAGCCTTCTCGTTCAGGTGCAGGATGCGTTTGTACATGATGTACGAGGCAGTGGCATAGATGACCAACAGCACCGCCAGGACGGCAACGTAGGCGGGGACGCGCGGGGCCAGGATGATGAAGATGGCGACCACGGAAACGCAGATGGAAAGGAAGGGGAAGGTGATGGTTTCAACCAGCAGGTTGTAGGCGCTTGTGAACTTGGTCGTCTGCGAGACCAGGGTCCCGCCGTAGCGGTTGGAGTGGAAGCTCATGGATTGGTTGGAGAGCGCGTCGAATGCGGTGGTGGCCAGGTCGTAGTCGACGGCGATTTCCAGCTTGTACTGGAAGTAATCCTGCAGCTTGCTGCAGGTCTGCCCCACCACGTTGATGGCGATCAGCAGAGCGATGTAGGGACCGAAGACCGCAAACACCTGGTCGGCAGTGACGGGTGAGGCGCTGATCCTGTCCACGATCAGGCTCATCACGAAGGGGCTGCCGTAGGTGAGCAGGCCGCTGAACACTACCGTGGAAACCACCAGGGCCACGAACAGGCCCAGGTGGCGTTTGGTGGCGGCCCAGAAATAGTGCAGGGTCCGCCTAGTGGTCGATTGTTTTTCCTTCGCGCTGCTCATAATGCCTGCGCCTTTCCTCTTCTCCGTTGGGTATTCGCCTGTCGATCGTATGCCGCGTATGCGGGCCGATGGGTTAGTCGAACAGGTCCACGAGTTCCTGGAAGCTGTCCACCATGCAGTCGGGCTGCTCCGCTTCGAGTCTTTCAGGTGGGAACACGCCCCAGGTGCATGCGATGGTGCGGCATCCCGCAGCGTTGCCGGCTTCGATGTCGAAGGGCGCATCGCCCGCGTAGGCGCACTCGCCTGCAGGGATGCCCAGCAGCTTCGCACCGTGCAGGATGGGGCCCGGCTTGGGCTTGAATTCCGGGAAGTCGTCTGCTCCCACGCAGAAGTCCAGGTATTGGGCTGCGCCTGTGATGGTCAGGCCGCGCCAGCAGAGGGCGTGCAGCTTGCTGGAGACCACGCCGAGCGCATACCCGCGGCGCTTCAGCCGGGCAAGGCCCTCGATTACCCCAGGGAACGCGCGGACCCGCTGGTCGTGGACGGAATGGTTGTATTCGCGGAAGACGCGCAGCAGTTCGTCGTGCACTTCTTGGTCGTCCGTGAAGTCCCACATCTGCACGGTCAGGGGCTGCCCAACCTTCGCCATCAGGCGCGAATCGGGGAAGTCCTGCTTCAGCACCGTCTTGGTGGCATGGCGGAAGCTGTCCAGGATCAGCTGGCCGGTATCGACCAGCGTGCCGTCGTTGTCGAACAGGATGCCTCGTACGCGTTCCATGATGGTGTTCCTTTCTTCTCCCTTGGGAAGGGTAGCACAGGACGCAGCCCGCCTAGCAGTCCGCTTGGTGGAAGAGGGCCGGGTGATGCGGGCTATGCGCACAGGATGGGCACCAGGATGGGCACCACGATGGTCAGCACCAGGCCGCTCATGAACGAGTACACGGCGGTGGCCCCGTTGGAGCTGCGTTCCACGATGGGCAGGCACACGTCCATGGCGGCGGCGCCTCCCAATCCGCAGCATTCGATGTATCCCACGTGGCGGGCTACGATGGGGATGGTGATGATGGAAAGCAGCTCGCGCAATACGTTGTGCATGAAGCTGATAGCGCTCACCATGACCATGCCGTGGTCCATGATGATGCTGGGGGCCAGGCTGTACCAGCCGAAGCCCGATCCCACGATCAGGCAGTCCTTCAGGGAAAGCGGCAGGAAGACGCTGCATGCGGCAACGCCCAGAAGCGTTCCCGCGATGACGGTGAAGGGGATGGCGAGCACGCGAAGCCCGGCGTTTTTGATGCTGCCGATGACGGTGCCCTCCACGCCCAGGTCGATGCCGATGAGGGCGAGCAGCGTGCACAGGCCCACGCGCACTACCACGGACGCGCCTGCGTTGAGCTGTTCGAAGCCGATGGTGCCGCTGCGCAGGTTGGCGTATCCCAGGGCGATGCCCAGCGTGACGGCGCAGACGATGAAGATGGTCATCTTGTCCACCTTCGTGCCGCCTTCCGCCTTGTTTGCCGCATGGTCTTCATTATCGGACGCCGCTTCGCCGACCACGCCGAAGCGGTTCATCCCCAGGGCGCGGCGCACCACGGTCAGGCACAGGGTGGTGCCCACCAGCGCGGAGACGACCAGGGCAAGCGCCTGCAGCCCTACCACGTTCAGGTTGGAGACCACCTCGTCGTTCGCACCGATGCGCAGGCCCATGGTGAACACCACCACGGTGGCTACGCAGGTGAGCGCGGGCGAAGCCCAGTCCGCCTTCTTCCCCGCACGGCGCACGAGTGCGCCCGCGATGTAGCCGATGATGGTGATTCCCACGTAGAGGACCAGGTCTCCCACGATATTCCCTTCCTTTGACGGTTCTGCAGGTGTGCGGGCATGGCTTTGGCAGCATATCCGCCCGAAGGATTATACATACTGCGGTCAGTAAATGACACTCCAGCACTCTACTCTGTAAAAGCGCAGGTCAAGCCGATAAAGGTGCTATTCGTCCAAAGGTGCCCCCTTTTGCCCGTAAAGAGGTGTACGAAGCGCCTGTAATGCGTATAATCGCGTCGTTATACCAATATATGGGCATGATAGAGGCGCGGTTTTCATCAGTAACCCCGTTCATGGGCACGTCGGGTGCGAGCAGGGTGGAAGGGGAAGCCGCCGAAGGGCGCAGCGGCCGACGCCGGTGCGTGCCTGGGGTGCGGGATAAGATCCCGCGCACTGCCGCCTTCAAGCGGAGAGCTGTCATGGTCGAAGAGAATCCTCAGGGAACATCCAAGGCCATGCAATCATGGCCTGTTTTATTTCCTGAGGAGGGAACATGGAATTCATCGGTACGTTCTGGTCGCTCGTCCCGCCCATCGTGGCGATCGTGCTGGCCCTGATCACGAAGGAGGCGTACTCGTCCCTGTTCGTGGGCATCGTCGTGGGCGCCCTGCTGCTTGCGGGCTTCAACCCCGTCGACACCCTGAACTTCGTCGTGGGCGGATCCTTCGAGATGGCGGGCGCGGATCCTGTGGATGTGGGCTTCATCAACGCCATCAGCGACTCCTGGAACGCGGGCATCTTCATCTTCTTGGTCATCCTGGGCATCATGGTCGCCCTGATCAACGCCGCCGGCGGTTCCGCCGCATTCGGCACCTGGGCCGCCAAGCACATCAAAAGCCGTGTGGGCGGTATGCTCGCGACCTTCCTGCTGGGCGTGCTCATCTTCGTGGACGACTACTTCAACTGCCTGACCGCGGGTGCCGTCATGCGACCCGTGACCGACGGCCAGAAGATCAGCCGTGCCAAGCTGTCCTACATCATCGACGCCACCGCGGCGCCCATCTGCATGATCGCCCCCATTTCTTCCTGGGCGGCAGCGGTTTCCGCGACTGCATCCGACCTGGATTCGGGCATCTCCGGCATCCAGCTGTTCGTGCAGGCCATCCCCTTCAACTTCTATTCCCTGCTGACCATCGTCTTCTTGGTAGGCCTGTGCATCCTGAGCTTCGATTACGGCCCCATGGCCGCCGAAGAGCTGAAGGCGCTGCGCGATGGCGAGCTGGGCTCGCTCGGTAATGAGGAAGTGGTTTCCAACTCCCGCGCCTCTCTGTGGGATATGCTCCTGCCCGTGCTGATGCTGATCGTCTGCTGCATCCTGGGCATGATGTACGTGGGCGGCTTCTGGGATCCCGAGGCCGAAGGCTACATGAATCCCGTCATGGCGTTCGGCAATACCGACGCCTCCGTGGGCCTGCCCTGGGGTTCGCTGATCGCGCTCATCCTGTCCTTCATCTTCCTGCTCGCCCGTCGCACCATCACCTTCCAGGAGGCTGCCGGCTGCATCACCGACGGCTTCAAGGCGATGGTTCCCGCGATGCTGATCCTGACCTTCGCGCTGACCCTGAAGCTCATGACCTCCGCCCTGGGTGCCGACATCTTCGTCGCCGGCCTGATGGAGGGCGCTGCTTCCGGCCTGTACATGATGCTTCCCGCAATCATCTTCCTGGTGGCTGTGGGCCTGGCGTTCTCCACCGGTACCAGCTGGGGCACTTTCGGCATCCTGATCCCCATCGTGCTGCCCATCTTCGCCAACGAGCCCACCCTGCTGACCATCGGCATCTCCGCCTGCCTGGCGGGTGCTGTCTGCGGCGACCATATCTCGCCCATCTCCGACACCACCATCATGGCTTCCGCGGGCGCCAACGTGAACCATGTGGACCATGTGCGCACCCAGTTGCCTTACGCGCTCACCGTTGCGGGTATCTCCTTCGTGTGCTTCGTGGTTGCCGGCATCGTCCAGAACGCGGTCATCTGCCTGCTTCTGGGCGTTGCGCTGGTCATTGGCACTCTGTTCGTGCTCCGCGCCACCGTGGGCAAGAAGTCCATCGAGGACCAGAAGGCCTATCTGGCCAAGTAAGCAAAACGGCGTTTCGGAATACGCTTTTTCTGTGGAAGGGACAGCAATCGCCGTCCCTTCCCTGCGTTACGGGCCTTTCTGCATCGATGGGTTCGCCGCGGTCTGCCGGCGAAGATCGGCGGACATGCGGGGGCCGCATGCGGGCGCTGGGGGCTTTGGGCACCCGGCATCCTCACGATGCGGACCTCCGAAGCATCCATGCACCCGTTTCTGTTGCCGTTGCAGTCGCTTCTTCCCATGCCGCTGCCGCCTTCCCGGTCCGCTCACCGCCAGCGAGCGGCGCTTGCCCCGCCTTGGCAACGCGCTGTCTTCCGCTTGCCGCCACGATGCCCCGACTTTCCAAAGCAGCGCCTTTCGGGGCGGGGCTGGGCACGGGGTTTCGGTATCATTCATAAGGTGCGATTACTGTTCGTATCGCGCGCAGGCGCCCTTCGGAAAGCCCGGGGTGCGCTCCTTTTCCCAATAACGGCCGCTTTCTGCGGGAAGGCAGGAAGCGGTTTGGCAGAAAGCCAATCAAGAGGAGAGAAAATGACGAAAGTTTACAAGTCGATGGACGGCAACAACGCTGCGGCCTACGTGTCGTATGCGTTCACCGAGGTTGCCGGCATCTATCCGATCACTCCCTCCAGCCCCATGGCTGACTTCGTGGACCAGTGGTCTGCCCAGGGCAAGAAGAACATCTTCGGCACGACCGTCAAGGTTTGCGAGATGCAGAGCGAGGGCGGCGCGGCTGGTGCTGTACACGGCTCTTTGGCCGCTGGCGCGCTGACCACCACCTACACCGCATCCCAGGGCCTGCTGCTGATGATCCCCAACATGTACAAGATCGCAGCAGAGCGCATGCCCACCGTCTTCCACGTGAGCGCGCGTACCCTGGCAACCCATGCGCTGAACATCTTCGGCGACCACTCCGACGTTATGGCATGCCGCCAGACCGGCTTCGCCATGCTGGCAGAAGGCAATGTCCAGGAGATCATGGACCTGGGCCCGGTTGCCCATCTGGCAGCCATCAAGGGCGGCGTTCCCTTCCTGAACTTCTTCGACGGCTTCCGCACTTCCCACGAAATCCAGAAGGTCGCGGTTTGGGACTATGACGACCTGGGCGAGATGGTGGACATGGACGCGGTCCGTGCATTCCGCGCCCACTCCCTGAACCCCGAGCATCCTGCAATGCGCGGTTCCCACGAAAACGGCGACGTCTTCTTCCAGCACCGCGAGGCATGCAACGGCGTGTACAACGACCTGCCTGCCATCGTCGAAGAGTACATGGACAAGATCAACGCCAAGCTGGGCACCGACTACAAGCTGTTCAACTACTACGGCGCACCCGACGCCGACCGCGTCATCGTGGCCATGGGCTCCTTCTGCGACGTTGCCGAAGAAGTCATCGACTACCTGAACGCCAACGGCGAGAAGGTCGGCCTGGTCAAGGTCCGCCTGTACCGTCCCTTCGTTTCCGCGAAGTTCGTCGAGGCGCTGCCCAAGACCGTCAAGAAGATCGCCGTCATGGACCGCACCAAGGAGCCCGGCTCCCTGGGCGAGCCCCTGTACCAGGACGTCATGTGCGCACTGGCCCAGGAAGGCGTCACCGGCCTGACCGTCACCGGCGGCCGCTACGGCCTGGGTTCCAAGGACACCCCGCCCGCTTCCGTATTCGCTATCTTCGACGAGCTGAAGAAGGACGAGCCCAAGCGCGAGTTCACCATCGGCATCGTCGACGACGTGACCAACCTGTCCCTGCCCGAGAACCCCAACTGCCCCAACACCGCGGCGGCAGGCACCATCGAGTGCAAGTTCTGGGGTATCGGCGGCGACGGTACCGTCGGTGCGAACAAGAACTCCATCAAGATCATCGGCGACCACACCGACAAGTACGTACAGGCATACTTCCAGTACGACTCCAAGAAGACCGGCGGCGTAACTGTAAGCCACCTGCGCTTCGGCGACTCCTTCATCCGCAGCCCCTACTACGTCAACAAGGCCGACTTCGTGGCTTGCCACGTGCCCGCATACATCACCAAGGGCTTCCCCATTGTCCGTGACGTCAAGCCCGGCGGCATTTTGATGATCAACTGCCAGTGGACCCCCGAAGAGCTGTCCGAGCACCTGAGCGCCCAGGCGAAGCGCTACATCGCCGAAAACGACGTTCAGCTGTACACCATCAACGCCATCGACCTTGCCCGCGAGATCGGTATGGGCAAGCGCACCAACACCATCCTGCAGTCCGCATTCTTCACCCTGGCCAAGGTCATGCCCCAGGAAGAAGCGATCCAGTACATGAAGGATGCTGCAACCAAGTCCTACCTGAAGAAGGGCCAGGACGTGGTGGACATGAACCACCGCGCCATCGAGGCCGGCGCCACCGCATTCGTGAAGGTGGACGTGCCCGCCGACTGGGCGAATGCGGTCGACAACGCCGCCGAAGAGCAGCTGGAAGGCGATCCCGCCCTGGTGAAGCAGGTTTCCTCCATCATGAAGCCCATTGCCCTGATGGATGGCGACAGCCTGCCCGTATCCGCGTTCATGGATCACGTCGACGGCCAGTTCTGCCAGGGTGCAGCCGCCTATGAGAAGCGCGGCGTCGCGGTCACCGTTCCCGCTTGGAACGCAGAGACCTGCATCCAGTGCAACAACTGCGCATTCGTCTGCCCGCATGCAACCATCCGCCCCTTCGCCCTCACCGACGAGGAAGCGGCTGCTGCGCCCGAGAACACCGCCCTGCTGGAGATGAAGGGCAAGCAGAAGGGCCTGTACAAGTACACCCTGGCCATTTCCCCGCTGGACTGCATGGGTTGCGGCGTGTGCATCGGCGTATGCCCCACCGACTCTTTGAAGATGGTTCCCCTGGAGCAGGAGCTGGAAGCCCAGAAGGTCTTCGACTACTGCGTCGCCAAGGTGGACGAAAAGCCCGAGCTGGCAGCCAACAACGTCAAGGGCAGCCAGTTCAAGCAGCCCATGCTGGAGTTTTCCGGCGCATGCGCGGGCTGCGCGGAAACCTCCTACGCACGCCTGGTCACCCAGCTGTTCGGCGACCGCATGTACGTCGCCAACGCAACCGGCTGCTCCTCCATCTGGGGCGGTCCTGCCGCAACTTCCCCTTACACCACCAACAAGCAGGGTCGCGGTCCCGCATGGTCCAACTCCCTGTTCGAGGACAACGCAGAGCACGGTCTGGGTATGCTGCTGGGCCACAACGCACTGCGCGGTAAGCTGAAGGACGACCTGCAGATCGTCGCCAACTGCGAGCATGCTCCCGAGAACGTGAAGGCATGCGCACAGGCTTGGTTCGACACCGAGAACGACGGTGCCGCCAACGCCAAGGCGACCGAAGAGCTGGTAGCCGCCCTGGAAGAGCTGCAGGCCCAGCGTGCTTGCGAATGCAAGGGCACCCCGGTTATCGACCGTATCCTGGAAAACAAGGAATACCTGTCCAAGAAGTCCTTCTGGATCTTCGGTGGCGACGGTTGGGCATACGACATCGGTTACGGCGGTCTGGACCACGTCCTGGCTTCCGGCGAAGATGTGAACGTCTTCGTCTTCGATACCGAGGTGTACTCCAACACCGGCGGTCAGGCTTCCAAGGCTTCCAACATCGGCCAGGTTGCGCAGTTCGCAGCTGCCGGTAAGGAAATCAAGAAGAAGAGCCTGGCAGAGTTGGCTATGGGCTACGGCTACGTATACGTCGCACAGGTTGCGATGGGTGCGAACCGCCAGCAGACCATCAAGGCAATCGCCGAGGCCGAGGCCTATCCCGGACCTTCCCTGATCATCGGCTACAGCCCCTGCGAGATGCACTCCATCAAGGGCGGCATGGCCAACTGCCAGGAAGAAATGAAGCGCGCCGTCGAGTGCGGTTACTGGAACATCTTCCGCTTCGACCCCAGCGCGGAGCCCGGCAAGAAGTTCACCCTGGACTGCAAGGAGCCCGCAGGCGGCTATCAGGAATTCCTGATGAACGAAGCCCGTTACAGCCGTCTGACCCGCGAGTTCCCCGAGCGTGCCGAAGAGCTGTTCAAGCGCAACGAGAAGAACGCCATGGACCGCTACGCACACCTGGTCAAGCTGCAGGAGATGTACTCCGAGCTGTAAGGAGCGCGCGAACATACCGCATCATGCGTCGCTGACGCAGTGAGCAACCACCGAGGGGCCCGGATTGCCGGGCCCCTCGTTTTGGGTTACGTTGATTTTGCTCGCCGTTGGTCGTGCTCGACGGTTTTATCGAATGAGGTCGGCCAGGCAGAGTTCTCCCTTGGGGATTTTAGAAAGGCGCCGATACTCGCAAGCAGCGGCAGTTAGCGAGTCGGCATCCCAATAATCTTTGAGAAAGTTTGCACGCTTTATCTCGCTCATTCCGAGCTCCTGTTTACAGAAGTCGCTCGGTTTCTTGCGGCTCTTGTGCCACTGGTTCCATGCATCTTCACGGATGATTGCAAGCACTTCCATCTCCGGATGTGTTACATAGCTGAGTACCGGAAAGCGTTCTGAGTACAGATTGCCCAGCTTGAACCGTTCCTTTCGTGAGTCAAGGATTCTAATTATGCACACCGGCCAGTCGTAGTCATAGTTCAGGAATTCGGTTTGGATATCGGCTGCTTTACGTGTTCGGGTAACACTTACAACATCGGCTTTGGGGAAGATGAGCGCATCTTTGCTAAGCAGGGTTTCTATGGCAATCTGCTCGGCAGTGCCCTCGCAAGAAATAATCGGATGGTATCCCGTCAGGTCGAAGGCAGCGCTACTCATCGCCGACTTCTTTCGCCACAAGTTCCTTCAGGGTTCGAACGTCAGAGTACCTCGGTGCGGTGCCCTTAATGAAATTAGAGACGAATACCTCGGATTTCTTGTTCTCTATGCGCTTCACTCGATTGCAGTACTTCACGGCATGCGTGCCGTTTTCGTTTTCGCGTACGAGGAAGTACACGTTGTCCTTGCGATGTACGTGATCGAGAAGCTGCGGGTAGTGGGTTGTGAAAACCAAGGTTGCGCCCTTGGGGTTGGTTTCCGTTGCAGCGAACAAATCCAAGACAACATCGACCAATTGGCGATTCAGATGGTTTTCAATCTCATCCACCAGTAAGTAGCCGCCAGAGCGTAAAGCTCTCATAGCTCGCTGCACTAGTCCTAAGCCCCGTACGGTGCCAGAGGAGAGTACTTCGGTTAGTCCGGCTTCAGAGAGAGTGAGAGGATTTCTACCCGAAAAAGTCAACCCGAAAGCACGTCCGGAGTCATTCACTTCAAGATGCTCGATATTTGGGTCGAAAACGCGAAGTACGTCATCGAGGCCATCGAATTGTTCGGTGAGGCGGAATTCTCTATCTCGTACGCTTATCGTGCGAACGCGCTGCCCGAAATCCTTGGCGAAGACGGCGGCAGCGATTGAGACGTCTGGCGAGGTGAGCATCATCCAAGAATCGGGTGTTTGAGCACGGGCGCATATTGGCGAAGCGAGCGCTTCGATGCTATCCCAGGATTCTAGAATTCCTTTTTTGAGGGCTTTTGCCGGCAGGGAATATACCGTTTCGTCGGAGAAATGAAGTGCGGGATCGTCGTTTTCGCCCCAATTCGCTTCGAGCACCGATTTAATCAGATAGACGGAACCGTCGTGCCATGCGACGCATTTGAATACGGAAGACCCGTTGATTGCGGTCGGCAGTGTTGATGGGAGACCGCTGCCGCGTGCGGGAGAGCCATCCGTTATTCGGCATGCGAGCTCCAAGAGGTTCAATGCAGTTGTCTTCCCCGAGGCATTGATTCCAGCTAGCGCCACAATGTTGTTGGTGTGAAGGTGCCTTTCCAAACCGAAGGTTGATTCATCGGATGCCGACACGCGGTCGGAGGCGAATAGGTCGATATCGAATATTCCTCCTTCGAACATTGCGAGATGGTCGAAGTAAACCTTTAGTAGTTTCATATCCACTCTTCCGACTACTATAAACAGAAAATATGTTTTAAGTATACCGCATATGTGCAGTGTCGCATTAGGTGGGACTGAAGGAAGCGCCTAAGAAAGGGCGTCGCCGGTGTCTATAGGGTCATTATCCTGCTTGGGTGTTGCTCATTTGGGTTTCCGTTGCAGTGCCGCCCTCTTCCACTTATGAAGCGTATTCGCCCGTCACCTGGATTTTTTCTGCAGGACGCGGGGCCGGGTCTACGATGGAGGGGATGAACATCGCCCCTCTTCCGCGATGCACATGGCGATTGGCGCCGGGCCCTTCTCGCGCAGCTCGTTTCCCTGCGGGTGAAGCGCGGGCGCAAGGCGCATGCCTGCCCCCTGTGGGTTTGCAGGCGAGGCGCCGGGGCTGCCGGTATGCCGGTGCGCCGGACTGGTCGGGTCATTCGGCTGCGAGGCCTTCTGCCAGCGTGCGGATAGCGGGGTTTGCGTGACTAGGAGCATATATGGACGTGAGCGAGCAAGTACGGCAGATGGCCCTGGACCTGGAAGAGAAGGTGATCGCCGACAGGCGTTACCTGCACCAGTACCCGGAGCTTTCCCTGGAGGAATACAACACCCAGAAGTTCATCAGCGAACAGCTCGATGAAATGGGCATCCCCTACAAGCACATGGCAGCCACCGGCGTGGTCGCTACCATCAAGGGCGAGGCGCCGGGCGCCTACGACGAAGATGGCAACCCCGCCTACCGCCTGGGCATGCGTGCCGACATCGATGCGCTTCCCATCCAAGAACGCATCGAGGCCGAATACGTTTCCAAATACCCGGGCGTGGCCCATACCTGCGGTCATGACGCGCACACCGCCATGCTGCTGGGCGCTGCGCGCATCCTGAACCAGATGCGCGACCGCCTGAAAGGCGAGATCCGACTGATCTTCCAGCCGGCGGAGGAAGTGACCAAAGGCGCTTTCGAGATGATCGGCTATGGCGTGCTCGCCGGTGTGGACAGCATGTTCGGCATGCATATCTGGTCCGATTTGGAAGCGGGCAAGATCAACTGCCAGCCCGGCCAGCGCATGGCCAATACCGACTGGTTCCGCATCGACATCGAAGGTGCGAGCGCGCATGGGTCCATGCCGCACAAGGGCGTCGACGCCGTGGTGGTCGCCGCCGAGCTGGTGGTGACCCTGCAGGTGCTGGTCAGTCGCGATATCTCGCCCTTCGAGCCCACCGTCCTGACCATCGGCGAAATCCATGGCGGCAGCGCGCGCAACATCGTTTCCGGAGGCGCTTATATGACGGGCACCGTGCGTACCTGGACCGAGAATATGCGCAGGCAGATGCCCGAGCGTATTTCCAAGATCGTGGAGCGTGTTGCCGAAGGCCTGGGCGCCACCGCCGAGCTGCGTTGGGAAGACGGCCACTGCGGCTTGGCAAACGACCCTGCCTGCGCTGCCCGCGCGGAAGGCGCCGTGCGCAAGCTGTTCGGCGAAGAGGGGCTGGGCGCTTACGATGGCACCCTTGCCGGCGAGGACTTCTCCGAGTACCTGCGCCACGTGCCCGGTGTATTCGCCTTTTTGGGAACGCGCAACCCCGAAGTGGGTGCGGTCTATCCGCAGCACAGCTGCTACTTCACCATCGACGAATCCGTGCTGAAGAACGGCGTTATGTTCGCCGTCCAGTACGCCCTGGATACCCTGGCGTAAAGCTGTTGCCGCAAGATGCGGCACGTTCCCTGCCATCCACGGCGCGCCTGCCGCTCCATGCGGCGGGCGCGCCTGCGTTGCCGGAACTCGTGCCGGGTTTGCGGCGGGTGCGCTTGCGTCGTGGATGCGTTCACGCTGCGGCTGTTGGCGGGACCCCCTCCGAAGCGGGCCTCGGGGCCGACTCTGCCCGCCCGCTGCTCCATCCGCGCGCTCTCGCCGAAGCCGCTTTCGGAGCCGATTCCATCGCTGCGGGTTGCGGTGCTCCTGCCGTCCGTTCGTTAGGGGATATCGGGTGCCTCGTCGGGCGCGGCTTCGAAGGGTTCGGGGGCAAGCGTGGGCGCGCCTGCCAGTTCCTCCCGGTCTTCGGTCTCGCGCAATGCTTCCCGCAGGCCCTTCAGCGCGTCGAAGGGCATGAAGATCTTCGCCCGTTCGGAAGGGGGCATGCGGTGGATGGTGTGTCCCCGCTTGTCCACCAGAGGCATGTTGTCGTACTTACTGCTCACCGCTTCTGTGGCCTCCTATCTGCAGGTTCCGTTCCATCTGGGTTGCTTTGGGCATAAGGTCGGTGCCGCGTACCAGCGAGTTCTTCCCGAAGCGCCGTTTCACGTCCAGGATGGTTTCCTGGCGCTGGCGCTCGCGTTCCAGCCCGGGGTCGCAGCCCTCGAACAGGCTTTGCTGTACCTGGCTTTCCTCCTGCACGTCGTTGCAGGTGATCATGATCCGGTGGATCTTCGCGTCGCTGCAGGCCATGCGGTCGTAGGCCGCGAGCACGCGGGGAAGCACGATGCTGCGGGCGTTGGTGGGTGCGGGGAAGCGCACGGTTGCGCCATCGTAGAGCGCCTGCCCCCATTCTCCGACGCTGCAGTGCACCGCAAGCGACACCGACGGTGCGACCAGCCCCTTGGCGACCATGTCCAGGCAGCTTTGGTCCACCATCTCCGTCACGATGATGCGCGCTTCTGCGGGCGTATAGCCGCAGGGCAGCACCTGTCCGTTGGTCAGGCTGTGCGAGCGTCTGCGGTAGGCCTTGATGTCGGCGATGGTGACGGGTTCCTTGCCCCAGGCGTGGTCGATCAGTATCTCCGCGTCGATGCCCAGCTCCTTGTACAGCCGTTCCGGGTTGGCATACAGGGCCACCTGCCCCATGGTTTCCAGCCCCAGCTTCTTCAGGCGCCGTGCGGTGCCCGGCCCCACGCGCCAGAAGTCGGTGATGGGGCGGTGGTCCCACATGGTGGCTTGGTAGCTCTGTTCGTCTAGGACGCCGAAGAAATCGGGGCTGTGCTTGGCGGTGATGTCCAGCGCCACCTTGGCCAGATACAGGTTGCTGCCCAGCCCGCAGGTGGCGGGGATACCTGTGTCCTGCAGGATGGCCTGGCGTATGTGCTCGCCCAGCTGCCGGGCGCTGCACTTGTGGAAGGCCAGGTAGTCGGTCACGTCCAGGAAAGCCTCGTCGATGGAATAGACGTGTATGTCGTCTTCCGAAACGAAGCGCAGCATGGTCTGGTAGATGCGCGCCGAATATCGTATGTACAGGGCCATGCGGGGAGGGGCCATGATGTAGTCCATGCCCTGGGGTATCTGGAAGACCCTGCAGCGGTTGCGCACCCCCTTCGCCTTGAGCGAGGGCGAGACCGCAAGGCAGATGGTCCTGTCGCTGCGTTCGGGGTCGGCCACCACCAGGTCGGTGGTCATGGGGTCCAGCCCGCGTTCCACGCATTCGCAGGAGGCGTAGAAGGATTTCAGGTCGATGCACAGATAGCTTCGCTCCCAGCCGGTGCCTTCTTGTGTTTCCATCTGCTTTCCTCCCTTCGCCTTCCCTTGTCTTTCTTAAGCGCTTCCACCTTGAAAACACGAACAAGTGTACCAATTTTGCTGGAAAGCGAGGGTTTTCCGTGGCTTTGTTACTTAAGCTGTCCCAAAGCTGGGCCTGCGTTGCCCTCTTGGGCGCTTTCGGGTGTAAAATTCATGAGTTGGGAACAGGCTGCGCCCGCAACTGCAGCCACACGGGCTTTGAATATGCAGGGAGGAACGATGATCAACCCGCAGAATCTTGAGCTTGCGCAGCAGCTGCGCCACGAGCTCCATGCTCATCCGGAATTGTCGTGCCAGGAGGTTTGGACCAGGCAGCACCTGATCGACTTCTTGCGCGAGAACACCTCCAATCTCGAGATCGTCGATCCTGCAGCCGGCTATTTCTACGCCAAGTACAACGCCGGCGAAGGCAAGCCTGTCATCGCATTCCGCGCGGACTTCGACGCCGTCCCCGTGAACGAGGGCATCTGCCTGCCCTGGTCTTCCCAGAATCCCGGCGTCGCCCATAAGTGCGGGCACGACGGCCATTCGGCCACCCTGGCTTGCTTCGCCCTGGAAGTGGACCAGAAGGGATCGCCCTACAACATCGTCTTCTTGTTCCAGGATGCCGAAGAAGTAGGCGTCGGCGCGCCCGTCGCCGTGAACGCCCTGCTGGAAGAAGGCACGTGCGAGGTCTACGGCTTGCACAACTGGAGCGACATGGCCATCGACGAGGTACATCTGACCAACGGCCCCACCATGCCCGCCTCGAAGGGCATGACCGTGCATTTGGTCGGGTCGCCCAGCCACGCGGCGGAGCCGGAAAACGGCATCAACCCCGCCTTCGCCATCGCCAAGATCGTCGATGCCATCCCCAAGCTGGTCGACCCCGAAGGCAAGAAGGGCTACGTCATGTGCACCATCGTGCAGGTGGACGTGGGCTCGCTCAACTTCGGCGTCCAGGCCAGCGAGGGCACCATCTCCATGACCCTGCGCGCCCAGTACGAAGACGAGATCAACGACCTGCAGCATGCCATCGAGGATATGGCCACCCAGTCCGCCAAGGAGCAGGGCATGACGGTCGACTTCAGCTTCAACGACGAATTCCCCGCGCTCATCAACGACGCAGGCTGCGCCGATAAGGTGCGCCATGCCTGCGAATCGGCGGGCATCAAGTGGAACAACCTGCCCACCCCGTCCCCGGTGCGCGCCTCGGAGGACTTCGGCAACTACACGCGCGTCATCCCCGGCTGCTTCTTCTACGTGGGAAACGGCATGGGGTACCCGCCCGTCCATACCACCGAATTCGACTTCCGCGACCCCATCATCAAGGTGGGTACGGAAGTGTACAAGCAGCTTGCAGCTGTGGAATAACGCATCTTCAGCAGAGCCAGAGAAGGAGCAGAATTGGATTTCTACGCAGAGGCCCTGATTCGCCATGAGGCCGCCCAGGGAAAGATCGAAACCGTAGCGAAGCTTCCCATCGAGAACGTGGACGACCTGTCCGTCGCATACACCCCTGGCGTTGCCGAGCCCTGCCGCAAGATCGCGCAGAACATCGACGACGCTTACCGCTATACCTGCAAGGCCAATACCATCGCGGTCGTTTCCAACGGAACCGCGGTTCTGGGCCTGGGCAACATCGGCGCGACCGCATCGCTGCCCGTCATGGAGGGCAAGAGCGTGCTGTTCAAGCGCTTCGGCGGCGTGAATGCATTCCCCATCTGCATCGATGCGGACACCCCCGAGGAAGTGATCGCGACGGTGAAGGCCATCGCCCCCAGTTTCGGCGGCATCAACCTGGAAGACATCAAGTCCCCCGACTGCTTCGAGATCGAGCGGGTTCTGGAACGCGAGTTGGACATCCCCGTGTTCCACGACGATCAGCACGGCACCGCCGTGGTGGTGACTGCCGCGCTGCTCAACGCCCTCAAGGTGGTGGGCAAGGACATCGCCAACGTGAAGATCGTCCTGAACGGCCCCGGCGCCGCCGGCACGGCCATCATCAAGATGATGCAGCACGCAGGCGCCACCGACATCACCGCGGTGGACGAATTCGGCATCCTGTACCCCGGTCGCGACCCGCTGCCCGGGCACAAGCTGCAGCTGGCAGAGGAAACCAATCCCACCCGCATGCAGGGCGGCTTGGCCGATGCGCTCGTAGGCGCCGACGTATTCGTAGGCGTTTCCGTGGCGGGTGCCCTCAAGCCGGAGATGATTGCGAACATGGCAGGCGACCCCATCGTGTTCGCCATGGCCAACCCCACCCCCGAAATCGGTTACGACGAGGCCAAGGCCGCGGGCGTTGCCGTCATGGGCACCGGCCGTTCCGACAAGCCCAACCAGATCAACAACCTGCTGTGCTTCCCCGGCCTGTTCCGCGGAGCGCTCGCAGTCCGCGCGCGCGACATCAACTACGACATGAAGCTGGCGGCCGCCCAGGCCATTTCCGACCTGGTCCCCGACGAAGACCGTAGCGCCGAATACATCATCCCCAGCGTCTTGGATCCGCGCGTCGCCGAAGGTGTTGCCCGCGCGGTCGCCCAGGCGGCGGTGGATACCGGCGTTGCCCGCCTGCCCATGCCCGAGCAGGTCTAAGGGCGCGCGATGAAGGTCGTACAAGCTTCCCAGATCGCCGACGCGGTGCGCGATCTGTGCATCAAGGCCAATTGCAGCCTGCAGGACGACGTGGTGTGCGCGCTCGAGCACGCCCGCGAAACCGAGCCTTGGCCCGTTGCCCAGGCGACGCTCGATTCCATCCTGCAGAATCTGCGAATCGGCGTGGAAAACGAAGTGCCGCTGTGCCAGGACACCGGCGCCGCCTGCGTGTTCGTGGAACTGGGCCAGGATGTGCGCATCGAGGGCGGGCTTTTGGTGGACGCCATCAACGAGGGCGTGCGCCGCGGCTATACCGAGGGTTACCTGCGTAAGTCGATGGTGGCCGATCCGCTGCGCCGCGTGAACACCAACACCAACGAGCCGGCGCTCATCCATACCGACGTGGTTGCGGGCGACAGCTTGAAGATCACCCTGGCGCCGAAGGGTGCCGGATCCGAGAACATGAGCAAGATCAAGATGCTCAAGCCGGCCGACGGGCGTGCGGGCGTTGTGGACTTCGTGCTCCAGGCGGTGCGCGAGGCGGGCCCCAACCCGTGCCCGCCCATCGTGGTGGGCGTGGGCGTGGGCGGCAACTTCGACCACTGCGCGAAGCTGGCCAAGAAGGCGCTTACCCGTCCCACCGGCCAGCCCAACCCCGACCCCTTCTATGCGGAAATGGAAGCCGAGCTGCTGGAGGCCATCAACCGCTTAGGCACGGGTCCCGCGGGCTTCGGCGGTGCGACCACCGCGCTTGCCGTGCACGTGGAGCAGATGGCGACGCATATCGCCTGCCTGCCCGTTGCGGTGAACATCAACTGCCATGTGGCACGGCATGAAAGCGTGGTGTTGTAGATGAGCTGCTCCAACGAAACCATCAAGCGCATCAGAGGAACCATCGACGCCGAAACCGCCCGTTCGCTGAATGCGGGCGATCAGGTGTTCTACACCGGCAAGGTCTACACGGCGCGCGATGCGGCGCACGCCCGCCTGATCGAGCTCATGGACCGCGGGGAGGAACTGCCTTTCGACATCCGCGATGCCATCATCTACTATGCGGGCCCAGCGCCTGTCAAGCCCGGCATGGTCATGGGATCGGTAGGACCCACCACCGCCTACCGCATGGACCCGTACGCACCGCGCTTGCTCGATGCCGGCCAGCGCGCCATGATCGGCAAGGGTGCGCGCGGCCAGGCCGTGATCGACGCCATGAAGCGCAACGACGCGGTGTACTTCGCCGCCGTGGGCGGCATTGCCGCACTGATGGCACAGTCCGTGAAGGACGTGCAACTGGTCTGCTACGAGGATCTGGGTACCGAGGCAATCCGTTTGCTAACCGTAGAAGACATGCCGTTGACTGTTGCGATAGACTGTCGGGGTAACAGCATCTACGACCTAGGTCCTGCGGCGTATCTGGCCCAGGCCGGATACGGGGAATAGCAGGTGGAACCCAAGCCCAGGCACGCGGCACACGCCGCTCCTTCGAATTCTCAGAATCCCGGGGAGCTTTCCGAAGGGAAGGAACCCCGGGACTTTTCTCGCGATTTAGAAACGCAGGATTCCCCCGAAGGGCCCGCCTGGGAGGATTTGCAGGAAGACCTGGACGATTGGGGCGCCCCCGCGTTCCAACAGGCTCCCGCGCAGGGTGCCTACGTGCGTCCCGTCAATACCGCGGATGTGCGGCGTAACGGCAGGAAGCCCAAGTCCCGGAAGAAGGCGGTCCCAAGCAACGGCTCCCCTGCCGTGCGCAGCGCGAAGGCGCATAAGCGCAAGCGCAACCCCTTCGGCGTGATCTTCCGCATCCTTGCCTCGCTGCTGGCAATCGCTGCGATCATCGTGGTCATCGGGGGCGGCGCCTTGGCCATCGCCGAATTCCGCCCCAGGGACGTGGAGACGGTCCAGCCGGCGGGTTCCGCTGCCGAATCCGTGCAGGCAGGCAGCCAGATCAGCCTGCTCACCTGGAACATCGGCTACGGCGGCCTTTCCGCCAGCGCCAGCAGCTTCACTGACGGCGGCGAGGGCGTTCGTGCCCAGTCCCAGGAAGCGGTGCGGTCTTCCATCTCCTCTGCCAAATCGCTCATCGAAGAGCAGTCTGCGGACATCGTGTTCCTTCAGGAAGTGGACAGGGCTTCCAGCCGCAGTTTCGGGATCGATCAGGAAACCTTCTTTTCCGACCCCTTGGAGGCGGCCGGCTATTCCTGCGCGTTCGCCCAGGACTACAGGGTCCTGTACGTACCCTATCCCTGGCCGTGCTTGGGCGAGGTGGATTCGGGCATGATCACCGCGAGCCGCTTCGCTGCGGATTCCACCGAGCGCATCGCGCTTCCGAAGGACGATTCCCTGGTGCGCGACCTGATTGCGCCCGAGCCCTGCTATCTGGTGAGCCGCATCCCTGTGGAAGGCAGCAGGAAGGAACTGGTGGTGGCCAACGTCCGCTTCAGCGACCGCGTTTCCCAGGAAGTGCAGGACAAGCAGACGGCCGACTTGGCGCTGTTCGTGAAGCGCGAGTCGGATAAGGGCAACTACGTGATCGTCGGTGGCGACTTCGACCAGAACTTCAGCGGTACCGACGTGCGCTATTGGGGCAAGGAAGTGTCCCAGGTGCGTTCTACCGGCGTGATCGACGAGGGAACCTTCCCCGAAGGGACCCGGTTCGCCATGGATCCTGCCGTGGCGACCGCACGCTCCCTGAACGCGCCGCTGGAAAGCCCCGATGTGCGCTTCTATGTGTCCGACGGCTTCATCTTGTCCGCGAACGTGCAGCTGGACAAGGTGCAGACCATCGATGCCGGTTTCCAGCAGAGCGACCACAACCCCGTCCGCTTGGAAGTGACCCTGAAGTAGGACCGGGCAAGGGCCGCCTACGCCGCCTGCGGGATGCGTTCCCGGGCGGTCTGCATGCCCGATGCGCCTTGCGGCTCGGTCGTCTTTCGCCGGTGGGCAGGCGGATTCGAACCATGTGGGCCGACCCTGGGCAGGCATGCGCGCCTGTGCGCAAGCGCGCTGGGTAACAGCTTAGATACTTGCCCTTGTCCCCTGATTCTTTCGTAGTAGACTGGTCTAGCACTCTCGAACGAACAGTGCCAACGTGTATAATATCCTGTGGTTTTCACGAAACAGGTAATACTGCAGCGCCTAGGCGCTGTTTCAACGTTTTCAGAAAGGAAGTCTCGGATGACTGCGAAGCACATTCTTTACTCCGATGACGCTCGCGCGGGCCTTGCTGCCGGCATCCATAAGATGGCCGAGGCCGTAAAGGTCACCCTCGGCCCCAAGGGTCGCTACGTCGCCCTGGAAAAGAAGTTCGGCCGCGGCACGCCCGTGTTCACCAACGACGGCGTAACCGTTGCCAAGGGCATCTTGACCGAAAACCAGGTCGAGAACATGGGCCTGCTGCTTATCCGCGAGGCTGCGATCAGGACCAACGACATCGCCGGTGACGGCACCACCACCGCAACCCTGCTGGCCGACGTGCTGGTTACCGAAGGCTTGCGTTTGGTCGAGGCCGGTGCCGAGGCACTGCCCCTGCGCCGCGGCATGGAAAAGGCCGTCGACGCTGCGGTTAAGGCCATCGAAGACCAGGCTGTGCAGATCGAAGGCCGCGACCAGGTTGCCAGGGTAGCCTTCATCTCCTCTGGCGACGAGACCGTGGGCAACACCATCGCAGAGGCCGTCGAGGCCGTAGGCTCCACCGGCGGCATCTCCTGCGCCGACGGCTCTTCCTTCGGCGTCGAGGTGGAAATCGTCGAGGGTATCCGCTACGACCGCGGCTTCGTGGTTCCCGCTATGATCACCGATGAAGAGCATCACTTCGGTGAGCTTGAAAACCCGCTGGTCCTGGTCACCGACCACGAGATCAAGGACGTCCGTCCCATCATCCCCATGCTGGAGCGCGTCGTCCAGTCCAAGCGTGACCTGTTCATCATCTCCAACGACCTGCGCGGCGAGGCTCTGCATACCATCATGCTGAACACCACCCGCGGCACCTTCCGCACCATCGCAACCGAGATGCCCGACTATGTCGAAGAGCACAACAAGAACCTGCTCGCCGACATCGCGCTGGCATGCGGTGCAACCCCGTACTTCAAGGACACCTACCCCACGCTGGACGACCTAACCTTCGACTTCCTTGGCGGCTGCGATCGCGTCAGGGTCACCAAGGACACCACCGTCATCACCGGCGGCCACGGCGATCCTGTGGAAATCGAGAAGCGCGCCAACTACCTGCGCAACGAGATCGCCCGCATCGTCAACCCCGTCTTCATCGAGAAGCTGGAAGACCGCCTGCAGAAGCTGCTGGGCAAGGTCGCCATCATCCGCATCGGCGCAGCCAGCGAGGCTGAGCTGAAGGAAATGAAGTCCCGCATGGAAGACGCCCTGTGCGCAACCATGGCTGCCATGGAGCAGGGCATCGTCCCTGGCGGCGGCGTTGCCATGCTGAACGCCATCGACGCCCTGGACGACCTGGATGTTCCCGCAAACGAGCAGGCAGGCGTGGACATCGTCCGCAAGGCGCTGGCAGCCCCCATGCTCACCATCGCGCAGAACTCCGGCTACAACGGTTCCCTGGAAGTGGAGAAGCTGCTGGAGTCCGGCAAGAAGGGCTACGGCCGCGACTACAAGACCGGCGAGATGGGCGACATGATCGAAATGGGTATCCTGGATCCCGTGAAGGTTTCCAAGATCGCCCTGGAATCCGCTGCTTCCGTTGCCGGCTTGGTTCTGATTACCGAGACCACCACCAACACCATCCTGAAGCCCGTGGATATCATTCCCGGCGAAGACCCCGAAAAGCGTAAGGGTTACATCCGCATGTAATACCTGCTTGCGATTCGCAAAGGTCCGAAGGCCCCGCTCAATCGAGCGGGGCCTTTTTCGTATGACTGGTTCTGTTTGCCGTCTTGCTGAAGCGCTGCGGTTGCCTGTTTGAGCTGTGCGGTTCCCGTTTATTCCGGAAGAGGATGCTTGGAAACTCGCTCTTGGCTGGGCTTCAGCAGGTTTGACAGGATATCTATTCGAAGGGTGTCGGGCGTTGTCGTTCGGGCCAGTTGA
This sequence comes from Eggerthellaceae bacterium, assembly GCA_051878795.1. Taxonomy (GTDB): domain Bacteria; phylum Actinomycetota; class Coriobacteriia; order Coriobacteriales; family Eggerthellaceae; genus W1P20-047. Next base: position 11,064 of record JBJEKU010000098.1, on the reverse strand, counting down.
TCTTGCAGCTACTCCAATCCGGGGACCTTGAACTTGCCGGTGACGGCTTCGGATATGAGGGACTTGCGGTATTCCTTCAGCAGCTCCACCTGGCGCTGCTTGGCGTCGATGAGGGAGTCGATTTCAGCGGTCTTCTCGTCCAGGTAATCGGCGATGGCCTGCTGCTCACATTCGTTTTTTGAAAAAGGAACGACCATTTGACCGAAATTTCCACCTGTAAGTTGATTTACGGTTGAGGTGAGATATGTAGGCAAATAGAAATCGAAAACACCCGAGTTAAGCAAATAGAAGAAATAACGGCAGTTGCATCTAGGCCGTGCAATCATCATAAAGGCACCAAATGCATTACCTTCGATATCGATTAACGCATTTTTTCCAATTAATGATTTGCTACCGTTTCTTGAGCAAATGAGAACATCACCAGGGTGGGCCATGGCTTTCTCTGGAACATCCATATCAACAAACACAGAATCCTCATAGGCAAGCTTTCCATCCTGAACATTTGACGAACGTAACACCCGAGTCCCTGATTCAGATATATCATCAGGGGAATAGGTCAGGCCATTCCGATAGTCACAACAATTCTTTACCTTTAGACAAGCCCACCCCACGGGGATCTCGCCGATCCACTCGACTCCGGAGTCCTTCATGGGGGCATCGGGGTCCAGGCCCCTGGTGACGGCCTCGGAGATGACGGATTTCCTGTACTCGCGCAACAGCCCTATGGAGCGCTCGGTTTGGGAGACGATGGAGTCTATCTGTGCGGTCTTCCCATCCAGGTAGTCGGCGATGGCGGCTTGCTCTTTTGTCGATGGAAACGGGATGGGGATGGAGCCTATCGTTTCCCAGTTTGCGCGGGGCATTTTCGCGCCATACGTTAAAGAATTAACTTCATCTATGAATCTGGCATTGATGAGCAGATACGAGAGATAACCTCTTAAAAGAACCTTGCTTTTCAGGACTAGGAATTCCGAGCTGCATGCCCCGGAGCTTGAAGGGGCATGCACTTTTGCGAGGTACGGCCTCAGTTTTCCGAACAAGACGCAATCGTCGTCATAATAGATGCCTTCAGGGTCTCTATCGTTTTCTGTTGCTGCGAGAAGCCGTTGCGTCCAAGATTGGATGTTTTCAAGGCCGATGTAGCTACCGTTGCCGGAAGAAGCCTTTCTTACGTCATTGGCGGCAAGTGTTTTCAGGCCGCGAACCTCCCACCCCTCGGGAATCTCGCCAATCCACTCGACGCCGGAATCCTTGTACGCATCGTAGCGCTGCACGGCTAGCCCCTCGCCTTCGCCAGCTGCTCGGCGATGGACGCCTCGACCTGCTCCAATTCCGCCAGGATTTCCGCACTGGGACGCAGCGAAGCAACCAGCTTTGCAGCGGCATGTGATGTTGGGGTCGTATGCGGGTTGTTGTTCAAAGCGGCTCCCATCTGCTCTAATCCGTTCTTCAGGATTGTACGTTCACAAGAATGTTTTGCATATGCGAACAGCTTCTTTCCGAGATAGCTTTTCAATTTCGGTAGTTCGAGATTCGTCTCGGGGGGTGGCTTGTGTTCATGCCTTATTTTTTATGAAGTTAACGCTAGATTGTTTGATTAGGGGACCAAATTGAAAAGATTGCCTGCGCTAGGCCTGTTGTGGAAATACTGAAAATGTTGAAAGGGGTTCAGTGTAGAATGAGGGGTGTTTCAGGGGGTTAACGACGCGTTAAGTTGTAAGGTCTTGCTTCTTTGTGTCTGAAATTCGGTTAGCTCTCCTGATACCGCCGAATAGTTTCGGATAATTATTACATGATACAACAGCCTTCTCATCTGGGGTTATACATTTCCAACCTAATAATATGCAGTTTTATCCAGATTATGCCGGATAAATTCGACAAGAGTTATCCAAGGCGCCAACCTCGTTTGCCTTCTTCGGATTCGTAATGAACTTCCTGGTTTTGCCTCAATTGGGCAAGAAGGTTCTTTACTTTGTTTCGCTTTTGCTCCTCGGTGAGCTCGGTTGAAAGTGACGGAAAGACGATAGCTTCGATTTCTGTGCGGCTTGCCAATCCCTTTTTTTTGAGATAGTCAGTGATAAGGGCTCGACAGTATTCGTCGGACTGGCCTCGAATTTGAATATAGCTCGCCTGCGTTCCGATGGCTTTCGCTATTGATGCGGCTACTCGTAGATGAGGCTTTCGTCCTTCGATTAGGTTTTTATTTCGAAGTCTCCGTAATGCCCTATCAGAGATGGGCTGTCCCTTCTGGATGCGGTCAAGTGCAAGAACATCTTCGAATGGCAGGGTTTTGTTGTGCATAAGGAGCGCAGTGTAACCTTCGTCGACGACACGACCGAAAATTGTGAGCTTTACTTCGTTTGGGTTGCTGAGATCATAATCTGGAAGAGGAAGGAATCGATTCGCCTGCGAGCGGTTCATTCGCTCGATTCCGTAACCAAGGTGGTCAATCATGTTCAGCTGAGTCATGGCAGAAACTAATGTTGGGTTTCGGTAATGGCGTGGTATGTGACCTTCAAGGGCATATGCGTCAGGGTTACCTTCGAAAAACGAGCCAACGCTGGTGAACTCGAGCTTATCGGGATATTCTACGATGCTAACCCTCGAATACTGGGAATAATCCTGGTGGGCGATGCAATTATGGATGGCTTCGAGCACGCTGCCTTGATCGTATTTTTCCACCTCACGTTGAATTAGTTCATCAGGAGGCAGAAGCCGTATCTTGACATTTCGAATGTGTGAGTACAGCTGGGTGGTGGTAAGAATAAAAGGAATTGAGAAATGCTCGTATGCGGATTCCTGGCCAACGAGTTTCCAGGTCAATTCCGGCAAAAGTGGGTTGAGGAGAAACGCTGATTCTGGTTTTCCAAGAAGCAGCAAGCATGCGCGTGTCATTCCTCTTTTTGTCAGGAGGCCGATATGCTTAAGGAACTGGTCGTCACTCCATGCGTCAATCGCATCAATGGGTATACGCGAGGAATTACGTTCAGCGAAAGCCTTTCGAGCTGCCGTTATCGCTTCCTGGGAGAGGTCTGAAATGTCGGCATCATCAACTATCTGAGCGGTCCAATCCAGCAGGTGGCTCTGGCTCCGAATTGTATCGAGCTTGTCGATGGAGAGATTAGTGAGATTCTCTCCTGCTCTTGCATACCAATGACCCTTCCAGGCAATTGGTATGCCCTTTGGTGCTGCATTTATTTCCAGCATTACGACTCGACCATCTGGGTGCTCAACTACTCGAATGCTACGAAAGGACATGTTGGGGTCCGTGTCATCGTTTATCTGTTTTTTGAGACCGTCGAGACGTTTTACGTCGGTTCGGTAGTTTGTTCCGACAACCTTTCTCGTTTTATTCTTAACCCCGAACACTAGCCATGCCGATGATTCGTTGGCCAGGTTTGCTTCGTTGCTTAAGGCTGATACGTAGCGGCCGATCTTATCGGTGTCGAAGTCGTTGCTTGCCTCTTTGAATTCGACGGTCTCATCTTCCCAGTTAGCAATAAGGGATTCGAGGAGCGTAAGATTATATTCATTCGAGTCCTTCTTTGCCATGCATCCCTCCAATGGGCAGGTGGTTGGCGGTATAGAGTTCAATGATTGTTCGTGAAGCGCTATTCGAGCTTAGTTTCCTTGATGGTTCCATATTATCAGCGCACCTTTGCTTTTTATTGTTACAGGAATAGTTTGACATTTGTGTTTGGAGATGAAGGAGCTGAATTTTTTTGACTGAAGGAACGAGGGAACGCGAGTTGAGGCCCTTGCGTTCGATCCGTGATTCCTACGAGAAGATCGTGGTCGTAAGGCAAGGAAGGTATGAGCCAGACGTTGATGGAATCATAATTGTATCGGCTCGAGACTTCTTCTTGGGCTCGCTGTTGTAAGCGGCGCAGTCTTGCGAGCGGCTTCTTCCGGTCCTGGAATGTCGCCTGCTCCCAAAACTCAAAAAAAATTTGAGTTTTGGGAGTGGGGCAGTACTTTGCGAATGTATGTTGGGCTCTTCCCTTCGCGCCTGCATTCTTCCAGGTTTCGCCTCCTGCCTTCTGCAGCATCATCTCTTCCTAACCCTCCACTTAGACACCAACCTTCGCCCGCGTGCGAAGATGGCGCTTCGTATCGATTCGGCCGAACTGCTGCAAGGAGGCGCCATGGAAAGCACGATTCCCTTTCCAGAGGAAGTAAAGTACCTGGACCATGTGATGCAAAGCCTGGACGAATCCTTTGCCGATGCCCAGGGTTCTGTGGAAAGGCTCGACCGCGATTACAGCGAATTCAAGCGCTACCTGGCGGAATATCGCAACGAGACCGATGCCCACGAGAAGCTGCAGGCGGAGCGGCTTCTGGAGCAGACCGACAGCGCGGGTGCCCAGGCCGTGGAAAACTGCCTGCGTATCGTCAAGCTGCAGGATTCGCCATACTTCGCACGCATCGATTTCGCGCCCATTGGGGGCAGGCCGACCAGCTTCTACATCGGTCGCTTCGGTTTCTCGCATAAGCGTGAGCGTCTGATCGTGGATTGGCGCGCTCCCATTGCGGGCATCTACTACGACAACGGCATCGGTCCGGCGAGCTACCAGGCTCCCGCGCGAAGGGTCGATGGCGAGCTGACGCTGAAGCGGCAGTTCAAAATCTCGGGCGGCAAGATGGAGTACGCCGTGGACGTGAGTGACGCCTTGCAGGACGATGTGTTGGTGGGCGAGCTTGCCCACACGTCGGACCAGAAGATGAAGTCGATCATATCCACCATCCAGTGCGAACAGAATGCCATCATCCGCAATGAAAGCGTGCAGACGCTGCTGATCCAGGGCGTTGCCGGCTCGGGCAAGACCTCTATCGCCCTGCATCGCGTCGCCTACCTGCTCTACCGCTTCAAAGACTCGCTGAAGGCCCAGGATGTGGCCATCGTTTCGCCGAACAAGGTGTTTGCCAACTACATTTCCAACGTCATCCCGGAACTGGGTGAAGAACCCATCGTCGAGCTGGGCTTGGACGAAATCGCCGCTTGGGCGCTCGATGGTGTGGTGGCCTTCGAGCCGGCGAAAAACCCGCTCGAAGTGGAAGACACCGCCTGGCAGCAGCGGGCGAGTTTCAAATCGACTCCGCGCTTCGTCGAATCACTGCGGGAATACGCGGGTGATCTGGCCGACCGCATGCTGGATCCGGGCGATTTGGTCTTCGGCAGGCAAACCATCGAGGCCGACTGGATACGCGAGCGTTTCAATGCGTATAGGCCGCTCCCCGTGAAAGAGCGGTTGAGCTGCATTGCAGGCGACATCCGCGGCAAGTTGAGGTCGGGGCTGACGATGGGGAAGGAGCCGCCCAAGCAGGGTGCTGTCCTGAAAAGCCTGGGCAAGATGCTCGCCATCAAAAGCCCGCTGGCCCTGTATGAGGATTTCTTCCGATCCATCGGCGCCGAGCACCTGTTCGTCATGCCTGGGAAGAACATGCTGGAATACGACGATGTCTTCCCGTTCCTCTATCTGCTCGCTTCCTATCAGGGGCTTTGCTCCAATCGGCAGGTAAAGCACCTGGTGATCGACGAAATGCAGGACTACACGCCCATTCAGCATGTGGTGTTGGGCATGCTTTTCCCCGCGGGGCAGAAGACGATCCTGGGAGACTTCGGGCAGGCGCTCAACCCGTATTACGCATACGGGCTCGACGATATCGCCGCCCTGTACCCGGGCGCCCAGCTGGTCCATCTGAACACCAGCTACCGATCCACCTGGGAGATCATGGAGTTCGCAAAGCGCATCGGCGGGCAGTCTGACCTGCAGGCGGTGAGACGCCACGGTAGTGCGCCGCGCGTGGTGCCTTGCAGCGACTGCGAAGAAGAGTTGCGGGTGCTTTCCGGCATGATCCGGGAATTCGAGCAGGGTAGCAGGGCTTCGCTGGGAATCATCGCGAAGACCGATGCGGACGCCCGCGCGGTGCATGAGGCGCTTGCCGGAAGCTGCCGGGTGCATCTGCTGACGCCGGAATCCACGCGGTTCGTCAACGGCGTTTCCGTCGCGTCGATCCGCATGGCGAAGGGATTGGAATTCGATGAGGTGATCGTCCTTGACGCCGATAACGTGCATTATGGCGAAGGCTTCGACAGACATTTGCTCTACATCGCCTGCACCAGGGCGATGCACGGAGTGAGCTTGCTCTATACGGGCGAGGCATCCCCGTTCTTGCCGGTCGAGGATGTTGGGGATGCCGGATAGTCGCCCTGGTCCATGCGTTTGAGCTCGTCGAGTATCCGCAGCGCGTCATAGGCGTTTTCGATGGCTTCTTCCAGGGAAAGGGCCAGCTTGTCGCAGGCGGAAACGATGTCCTCGTCTTCGTCGGGCGTATTCAGCAAGTCGAATACCGCCGCTTCGTTCGAGTGCTGGGTTTCCAGCCTGTTGAGCATCCGCAGGATGGCGGAAAGCGAGTAATTCGCGCAGCGAAGCGCTCGGATGATGCGCAGGCGGACCATGTCGGCTTCGTTGTAGATGCGGTATCCGTTCTGCTTGCGCTTGACGGCGATCAGCCCGTTGAGCTCCCAATTGCGCAGGGTATCCACGGTTACGTGCAGGTGGGCTGCGGCTTGGGAACGCGTGTAGGTTTCGCTGTTGTGTGGAGTGGTGCGGAAGTGCGCCTCGCAGAGCGCGGCGGCATCCTTGGCGTTTTCCAGCTCGCGTTGGGCGATGCGGATGTATTCCCCGACGGTCTTTTCCGCCTCATCGAAACGGTGCTGGGCGGAAAGCTTCACCGCTTCGACCATGCGTTTGCGCAGGCCGGATTGCAGTACTTCCACGCCAAAGGCCTTCTTTGTTAATTCGAACTGCTTCACGTGGATATCCGCGAACTGGCGGTAGCCGTTCTGCCTGCGTGCAGGCTTTTGGATAAGCCCCCATTGCTCGTACATCCTTACCGTATTTGGATGGAGCCCGACGATGGAGGCGATTTGACCGGTGGAGTATGTGGCGGGAGTGTTCTTCATATTCCAGAGTTTGATTTCTGCTGGTGTAAGGTTTTAATAGTAATGCGTCCTTCTGTTTTCCATTGCTATAATGCCAGCCGTGAGCTCTATCATTGCTGCAAATATTAAACCTTGGCTATGCCCCTATGAACAAGTCGAACATCTCAAGTCTAAAGGTGTTCGATTTGAGCTGATGTCTGAGTCTGAAGCTTGCGAATATCTTACAGAAAACAACAATTATTTTCGCCTCTGTTCGTACAGGGCAGGATTTGCGAAGGTCGAAGAGGGTTTTAGGAAGGGCCAATATGCAAACCTTGATTTTAAGATGCTTGTAGACCTTTCTATCGTTGATACGCTTCTTCGAAACGAGATACTTCCGATGACTCTTGACATAGAGCACTTCGAAAAAGTACATCTTATCAATCGTATTGGACAAACGGGTGAGGATGGATATGGAATCGTTGCAGATTTCTTAGCAAGATATGATCAAATGAATTCAAGAGGGGAATTGTGTAATTCGGTAAGAAACGAGATCACCCGAGGGGCTTCGAGCCCTTATGCTGCTGGGATAATTGCAAAATATTCGTCTTCTTCTCTTCCGGTTTGGGCCTTTTTGGAATTAATCACATTTGGGTCTTTCTTGCTTTTTTATAAGTTTTGCGCAAAGCGTTTTGATAGCAAAGAAATGATTGACAGGTTTTATCTTTTGCAGAACGTAAAAAGCCTCAGAAACGCGTGCGCACACAACAACTGCATTTTGAACAATATGACCAGTGGAAAACCGATGTTTTCTGCTCGAAACGAGATTTGCCGTGCGATTAGCCGAATTGAATCGATTGGTAAAAGTCAGCGTAAATCGAAGCTGAGAAACGATAGTCTTCAGCAAATTGCAACATCTCTCTATGTTCATAGCCTTGTTGCTTCGGAGGATGTTCATTGGGGTAGAGCAAAGCAATTGCAATTATTCGTCGAGAGGATGAACAGGTATGCTGACTATTATCGGGGTAATTACCAGATTTCTTCGGGATTCGATTTTATCGCGAGTCTCATTAATGCATGGTTTTCATGTGCTGTTGATGTTCGCTGAGCTGAAAAAACTTGATACTGGGATTGGGGAAGGATACAATCCCAGTCATAATGAAAAACAGTACGGCTGTTTTGTAAAGGGGGGTCTTCGAAAGAGGAAACCCCTTAGTTTTTTGAGTTGTTTGGTTAAATCCGTTGTTCATAGAAAATTCCGATCATATTGCTTTCATGCTGTGTTTTGAAACCAGTGCGCATGTCGGTTTGTTCCTATTCGTAGCTGATTAGAATATCCTTCGGACCGTTCTTTGGGGACCCGAAGGATATTCTGGGTGTCTACAGGTCGATGTCGTCGGTTTCGTACAGCTTCATGAGCGCAGCTTCGTCTAAGGCGTCGAAGCCGTCGATCAGGTAGCGGATGGTCTGCATGCGCGTATCCAATCGGGCGCTCAGCTGGGCGCATTCCGAAAGCTCCTTCGAAATGGACTGCAGCAGTTCCGGGTCCATGTCCTTCTTGTAGCGCAGCTTATGTTCCAGGCTTGCCCACGATTCCATGGCGATGGTTCGCAGTTGGATTTCGACCTTCATATCCACGGCGCCTTCAGGCAGGAAGACGGGGATCATCACGATCAGGTGCAGGCTGCGGTAGCCGTTCGGCTTGGGGTTGGCGATGTAGTCGCGGCGACGGAGGATCTTGATGTCGTCTTGGCGTTCCAGGCAGTCTACCAGCTGGTAGACGTCTTCCACGAAGGAGCAGACGACGCGCAATCCGGCGATGTCGTGCATGTTTTCGATCAACTCGTCGATGCCGGGTTTGATATTGGCCCTGTGCACCTTCTCGTAGATGCTTTCGGGGGTCTTCAGGCGGCTCGAGATGCTGGAAATGGGATTGCGTTCCTTTTCCAGTGAAAAGCGCGCATTCAGCACCTTCAAGCGGGTTTCGGTTTCCATAATGGCGCACCTGTACAGGTTCATCAGGTCCGTGAGCCTGGTCAGCGCCGCCTTGTATTCCTTGTTGGGGGCCCAATTGCCAGGCGTTCCGCCTGCGGCCCAGTCGGCGAGCATCTCCAGCGGTGTCGGGTCATGCGAAAGCTTCGTGTATGCGGGTTTAACCATTGCGTCCTCCTCTAGTTCATCCCCGAACATGATACGGCAAATCAGAAGAAGGGGTGCAATGCGGTGCAACCTTACGGATCCAGTGGGCTTGGGCCGTCTTCGCCCGAAAGCAAGGTGTGGTTGTGGGTCGATTGCGTCGGGTGTCGAGTCAGTTGGTTGTTGCTGAAGTTGCAGTTTGTGTCGTATTTGCCTGGATTGCAATGCCCATACAGAACGAGGACCCCGCAATCGCAGGGTCCCCAAGGGTGCTTGGCATGCCTTCTCGAGGGCGAAATGTTATCCGACGTATTTAGCCGTCATTTCGGGGACGGTCTTCGATGCTCCCATTACGGTTGTGTAGGTGTAGGTGCCCTCCATGGTTCCATAGAAGGTGACGACGTCATCTTCAAGGATGCGGGGGCCGCTGCCATTTCCGTAGTAGTGCACGTATACGATGTCGTCCCAGTAGTAACCCTTATTCGTGACCTGAAGCAGGATGGTGCTGCCGGAAACCTGCATGACTTCGCCTGTCAGGGCAACCTTGTAGCCATCCCAGCCATCAGGGTCTCGGGCAATTTCGTCGTAGGTCGGAGTCCAGCAAGCTGCAATGAAAGCTTCGCGGATTTCGTCGGCGGTCATTACGTAGGGCTCTGTTTCGAGCTTTTCGCCGCATACGGTGCAAAGGATAGCCCATTCGCCATCAACCGCATTGCCGTTGGAGTCCAGGTAGGGGTCGACGGTAACCTGCCATTCGCTTGGAGTATGGTCGACGAGGTCGAGCTCTCGGGATTCCTTCGCTCCACAGCGCTTGCACTTCCTGGTTTCGGTGCCCTCTTCTACGCAAGTCGGTTCTTTGGTAACGGAGTATTTTCCGAAATCGTGGCCGAGCTTATCGATGGACCGGGAAACTTCTTCTCCGCAGCGCTTGCATGTCTTGGTTTCCTTGCCGTCTTTTTCGCAGGTGGGCTCCTTCACGACTTCGTATTCACCGTAGTCATGGCCCAAGGAATCGCCTTCGGTCTTTCCGCATTCGACGCAGGTTCTAGGCTCGGTGCAGGTTGCCTCGTTCCATTCTTTGTGGTGGCAGATGGCGAAGCACCAGACAAGTACCGCAACCAAAATGACAACGCCAACGATCGAGGCGACGATGACGGCGGTTTTCGATTTTTTGGCTTTTGCGGTTGCTTCTGCAGGAGTGGGAGAAGGTGTCTGTTGGCCAGCGGGCTCTGCCACCTGCGAATTGTCCGAGAGCGCGTCGGATTGCATGCAAGGAGGTGGTTCCGGGGTGGGGCCGGTCGCTGTGCATGCTTCTTCGACGCTGCTTTCCGCATCCTCAGTGGGAATTTCCTTTTCAGGGGAAATCTCTGTAGGTTTTTCTTCTGGTGTATCTTCCGTTTCGGAGTTTTGGATTTGCTCTCCGTCGTCGGTTTTTTCGGTATCGCAGGAAGCGGTTTGCTCTTCCAAGCCTTCTTGCTTGTTGACGTTGTCGTTCTCGTTTTCCAATGGGATATCGTCTCTCTTGTCTTCCATTTCTCCCCCTTCTCTTGTTGTGTGCGACTATTTATATCTCGCGGCCGTTGTGTGCATGCGTGAAAAAGAATATTATTTCGAAATATTAATTATCGAAAAATGAGAATAGGTATCTCGATTCTTTCCCACGATGGAAATACAAACGATTATACATATCTCAATCTTTCATAAAGAAGTAAAATACGAATAAATCAGGCATGTCCAATCTAATGGACACCGTAAAATAAATTCGTTTTCACTCTAGAATTAATTCGTCCTTTCTGCTACCTGGAATGAACGAGGGTGTTTGATATCTCGAAACAGAAAATATCGGTGTGGGATTTTGGTAGTGTTTGCTTATCCAGGGACTTTTCAGGAGGGAAGATCGACATCTTCTATTTTTGATAAGGATTCCGGGTTGTTTATCGATCCTTCTTGGTAGTGTGCCGAATGTTGGTGGACAGGCTGTCTGATCCCTTAGAATCGAATCG
>JBJEKU010000097.1:0-36515 GCA_051878795.1 Eggerthellaceae bacterium | reverse complement strand
ACCTCGATCTGGGGGACACCGCGACGCGCTGCGGGGATGCCGGTCAGCTGGAAGCGACCCAGGGTCTTGTTGCCTGCCGCCATCTCGCGCTCGCCCTGCAGGACGTGGATCTCGACGCTGGTCTGATTGTCTGCTGCAGTGGAGTAGATTTCGGTCTTGCGGGTGGGGATGGTGGTGTTGCGTTCGATCATCTTGGTCATCACGCCGCCCATGGTCTCGACACCCAGGGACAAGGGGGTAACGTCCAGAAGCAGGATGCCCTCGACGTCGCCGGCCAGAACGCCGCCCTGTACCGCCGCACCCATTGCGACTACTTCGTCGGGATTGACGGACATGTTGGGGGCCTTACCGGTGATATCCTTCACCAGCTGCTGGACTGCAGGCATACGGGAGGAACCGCCGACCAGCAGGACCTCGTTGACTTCGCCTACGGACAGGCCGGCGTCGTGCAGCGCCTGCTCGACAGGCTTGCGGCAACGATCCAGCAGGTCGCGGGTAATGCGCTCGAACTCTGCACGGCTGAGGGTGTAATCCAGATGCTTGGGGCCGCTTGCGTCCATGGTGATGAAGGGCAGGTTGATATTTGCCTGGGTGGTGCTGGAGAGCTCCATCTTGGCCTTTTCGGCAGCTTCCTTCAGGCGCTGCAGGGCCATGGGGTCCTGACGCAGGTCGATGCCGTTCTCACCCTTGAACTTGTCTGCCAGCCAATCGATAACGCGCTGATCCCAGTCGTCGCCGCCCAGATGGTTGTCTCCGGCAGTGGAGCAAACTTCGAATACGCCGTCGCCCAGTTCCAGGACGGATACGTCGAAGGTGCCGCCGCCCAGGTCGAATACCAGGACCTTTTCTTCCTTATTGGTCTTATCGAGGCCGTATGCAAGAGCTGCAGCGGTGGGCTCGTTGATGATACGCAGAACTTCCAGACCCGCGATCTTGCCCGCGTCCTTGGTTGCCTGGCGCTGAGCGTCGTTGAAATACGCAGGAACGGTGATGACCGCCTGGGTGATGGGGGATCCAACCTGCTTTTCAGCATCCGCCTTCAGCTTCTGCAGAACCATTGCGGAGATCTCTTCGGACATGAAGTCCTTACCGTCGATATCCACCACGGCGCGGCCGTCCTTGCCGTTCTTCACGTTGTATGCAACAGTCTTCTGCTCTTCTGCGGTTTCAGCGTAAGAGCGTCCGATGAAGCGCTTCACAGAGGAGATAGTGTTCACAGGGTTGGTAACCGCCTGGTTCTTCGCAGCCTTGCCGACTACGCGCTCGCCATCCTTACGGAAACCGACGACGGAGGGGGTGGTGCGGTCGCCTTCTGCATTGACCAGGATTTCGGGCTGGGAGCCCTCCATCACTGCCATTGCGGAATTAGTGGTGCCCAAGTCGATGCCGATGATCTTTCCCATGATGCTTATCCTTTCAGTTGCCTGTTTATTCCCATACTCACCAGGAAGCCGGATCGGAAGACCCGGCAACCGGTCTATGTGGCGGGGAGTTTGCTTACCCGCCCCTTGTGACATGCTTAGAATATTATCTAAGTCTGTATGTGTCAAGTTTCCTAAATCATAGGCTTATATATTATCTTGCCTACTTGAACTGGGATTATGTCAGCACGGAAATGCAGGTAATCTGAAGGGCACCGTCACGCTACCATTCCGTAACTTTTCCCGAAAAGCACATCAGGTCGACCGAACGACGGGGGATTTCCGTTCGTAAAGCTGTGGATCCATGCGATTGAAAAAAGAAAACCTCCCGAAGGAGGTTTTCCCAAGCGATTTATTCCCGACTGATTAGTCTTCGGAAATATCGGTGATTGCACCCATGGGGCAATCTTCCAAGCAGTCACCACACGCGATGCAGTTATCCTCATTCACAACGGCAACGGCGCCTCCGGCGATATCAAGAACACCCTGAGGGCAGGAATCAACGCAGATTCCGCAACCTACGCATTCGTCCTCGCTGATGATAGGATGAGCCATCGTTTCCTCCTTGATTACAACTTCCTCCTGAGAGAGGAACTGCAAACAACCCCCGATGAAGTTCGCAATCCCGTGCTCTTATATAGCGCAAGATACCATTACAGGCATCTATTGCAATAGCAGCAACATTCATTTTTTTAATCAGCTCCGAGATTGCGCTCCCCCAAATGGAGGGATTCACGGAAACCGATGGATGAGCTGCTGATATATCTGTGCAAATTAGCATATTCTAGGCAATTGTTCACCTACGAGCATGTCGAGAATCCTTGAACTTCCGAAGGAAGTCAGCAAATCGACACGCGGAGCCCTCGATGATGGAGCCTCGAGCACTTCGCCTATCACGGCAGCTGCAACGCCGTAACGGGAATCCCTCATCGCAGCAAGGGCGGCGTCGGCCTGATCGGCAGGTACGACGCATATCATCTTACCTTCGTTCGCAACCTGGAATACGTCATATCCGAGCATCTCGCACGCGCCCATCACCTCTTCGGCAACAGGGACATCGGCTTCCCTGATCCGCATATCGCAGCCCGACTGGGTGGCAAGCTCGTTTAAAGTGGAAGCCAAGCCACCGCGTGTAGGGTCCCTGAAACAGCGGGTATCGGGTGCAGCCTGCAGCACCGATTCGATCATGTGGTTCAAAGGCGCCGCATCGCTTTTCAAGTTCGCGGAAAACGACAGCTGCTCCCTACAGCTCATGATGGTGATTCCGTGATCGCCGATAGTGCCGGAGACAATGATCTTATCCCCAGGCCTGCAATATTGCCCGCCCAGACGTCGCCCTGCGGGAATAACCCCGATTCCGCTCGTATTGATGTAGATCCCATCGCCATGGCCGCGATTCACTACTTTCGTATCCCCCGTCGTTATCCGCACCCCCGCCTCGTCGGCGGTGCGCGCCATGCTCCGACAGATGCGTTTGAGGTCTTCCATAGGGAATCCCTCCTCCAGGATGAACGCGCAACTGAGATAGCGGGGAACCGCCCCCGCCGTTGCGACATCGTTGACGGTCCCGCATACCGCAAGATGGCCGATATCCCCACCGGGGAAGAAACGGGGGTTGACCACGAAACTGTCCGTCGAAAAGGATAGGCGCTCCCCTGGAGCAGTCCCAGGGAGATCGGCGGCATCGTTTCCCTGCCTCAACTCATAGCTTCCGTAAGCTTCGAGGAAGACCTGGTCGATGATCCTCTGCATCATCGACCCGCCGCTTCCATGCCCTAACAATACGGTTTCATCCATTACCTTCCCCATCATTCCTCGTCACCGGCAAATATCACGCGCATCGAGCCGAACCTTAACCATGCTGATGGATGCAGGCGGGCTCATCGCCGATAGTGGTGCAAGTAAGTCCGCCCGTCCTCACGCCCTTCATGCCCAGTATCCGGTCGGAGATATCCTTCACCACTCCCATGCTTCCCTTCAGGATGATGGTTTCCAAGCAGGTGTGATGATCGAGGTGGACATGAAGGGTGGAAACCACGTTTTCGAAATTGGAATGCTGGATACCATCCAAGCGATCCTTCAGATCGTTCGTATGATGGTCGTACACGATGGTGAGGGTTGCCATCACCTGGGCATCGGGATCTTCGCATTCGTCCCTTTCCAAGGCGAATCGGATAAGGTCGCGGACCGCTTCGCTCCTATTGCTCGAAGCGCCCCGTTTGCCTACCAGTCGATCGAATCGCTCGAGCAGGCTTTCAGGGACCGCAACGGAGAAACGTACGAGTTCGTCAGACATCCCGCCTCCAAAGCTATACCAGCTCGACAGTCACGCCGGAAGCACGGGAAGATTCATCTTCGAGGGAATCCTTGGCGTCGGCCATCAGGGCACGGGCGTCATCGAGCAGGGATTGGACCGAATGGAGGATGTCATCGGTCTTCGCGAATCCGGCGCCACCCGCAGTATGCGCGAGCTTATGGACCCAGCGGCGCTGCAATGCCAGCTGATCGTCGATCTGGTCGATCATCATCTCGAACTGATTGGTATTTACCCCGTTGCTGCACATGGGAAATCCCTCCTTGGGTTTCAGGTGGATTGGAAAGGCCGGCAACCCACCGCCGCCGGCCCTATTCCGAATGTCGTCGGATGGGGTCGATTCAGGTGAACCCACCAGACAAACGTAACATCTCTTCTTGGGATTCTATCCCTGCATCATGCGCTTCGCTTCCTTCTTGCGGTCGATGGTAGACAGGATGCGCTTGCGCATACGGATGCTGAGCGGGGTGACTTCGACCTGCTCATCATCTTGGATGTATTCCAGGGCTTCTTCCAAGGTGAAGGTGATAGGGGGAGTGAGCTGGATCGCCTTATCCGCCGTGGAAGAACGCTGGTTGCCCAGCTGCTTCGTCTTCTCGACGTTCACCACCATATCGCCTTCCTTGGCGCTCTCACCCACGAGCATGCCCTCGTAGCATTCGTCTCCAGGCGAAACGAACATGCGGCCTCGCTCCTGCAGGGTATCCAAGGCGTAGGCAACCGCCTTACCGGTAGACATGGCGATCATCGAACCGTTGCGACGGCCCATCATCTCACCGGAGAAGGGACCGTATTCCTTGAAATGATGGAAGAGGATGGCCTCGCCATGGGTTGCATTCAGTATGCGGGTCTTCAAACCCATGGTGCCGCGGGAGGGAATCCTGAAAGTCAAATGGGTCATGGTCTCATCCGAAACCATGTCCTCCATGATACCGCCCGCAGTACCCATAACCTCGATGGCCTTGCCCGCGTAATCGTTGGGAACGTCGACAGTCGCCTCCTCGATGGGTTCCAGCTTGTTGCCCTTCTCGTCGATCTTGTACACGACCTGGGGACGACCGACCTGGAATTCGAAACCCTCGCGGCGCATGGTTTCCATGAGTACGGATAGATGCAGAACACCACGGCCCGCAACTTCCACCCCGGACCCATCTTCGCATTCGGTGATACGCATGGAGATGTTGCTCTCCTTCTCGCGCATGAGGCGCTCGTGCAGCTGACGCGCACCGACGATATCGCCTTCACGGCCCACAAGGGGGCTGGTGGAAGCCTCGAACACGACTGCCATCGTGGGTTCCTCGACTGCGATAGGTTCCATTTCCACCGGATTTTCGCGATCGGTCACCACATCGCCGATGTCGGCATCCTCGATGCCGATCACCGCCACGATATCGCCCGCATGGACCTCGGGAACTTCGGCCTTGCCCAGGTTCTCGAAGGTGTAGACCTTTCGGATCATGGCATTGCGCTGGACTCCGTCGGCCTTGACGACCAGAACCTGCTCCTTTTCGTGCAAGGTGCCGCTACGCAGACGTCCGACGCCGATGCGACCCTCATAACTGCTATGGTCGACCGTGCAGATCTGCATGGCGACAGGGGCATCGGGATCGACTTCGGGGGCGGGTACCTCTTCGAGGATCGTGTCGAGCAGGGGAATCATATCCATATTGTCATCTTCCGCCGAATAACGGGCGTAGCCGTTGACCGCAGAAGAATAGATCACGGGGAAATCGAGCTGCTCGTCGCTCGCACCCAACTCGACCATAAGGTCGAACACCTTATCGACCGCACCTTCGGGATCGGCATTCGGACGGTCGATCTTGTTCACGACCACGATGATGCGCAATCCGCGGTTTAGCGCATGGGACAGCACGAAACGGGTCTGAGGTTTGGGGCCTTCGTAGGCATCGACGATAAGCAGGGCACCGTCGGCCATATTGAGAACACGCTCGACTTCGCCACCGAAGTCTGCATGCCCCGGAGTATCGATGACGTTGATCTTCACATCCTTGTAATGGATGGAGATGTTCTTGGAAAGAATGGTGATTCCACGCTCGCGTTCCTGATCGTTGCTGTCCAGAACGCGCTCAGCAACCTGCTGGTTCTTACGGAATACGCCCGCCGTATACAGCAGGCGGTCGACCAAGGTTGTTTTACCGTGGTCTACGTGGGCGATGATCGCAACATTACGGAGATGCTCTTGCCTCATACCGAATCCTTCTCGAATCTATTGACCGACACCGGAAAGCCCGGTGCTTGAATTGACAAATTGCCGATTGTCTACAGTATCACGGCCGGCACCACCGAATCACCGCATACCGCCATATCATCAGAAATCCTTACAGCTGATGGAAATGCGAATCGCATAATCGATGACTCAGGTCTTCAACGGCATACATCCGGAAACACACCGCACCGGATACAAGATGTTTCACGTGGAACAAAAAGCGGTCGGACCGAATCGATCCGACCGCCCGAGGTCAGCTCCGCAGGATTGCAGGCGCTACGGACGCCTTTTAAGCATCCCCGCCACCTTCAACCATTGGACCGCGGGAACAGCTGCGACAACACCCAGCAGGATAAAGAACACACCCGCCATAAGCATCCCGGGGTCGGGGTTGAATATAGTAACGGAAAAGCAAGCCAACATGGCCCCCATACCCAGGCAGGCAGCAACGATGATACCGATCAGCACTGCTTGGATGTACATCGTCTTAGGAGATTCCCTGCTTTCGGCGAACACCCTCATTGCAGGCTCTGAGATTTCGGAGGATTTACCATCGATGACCGCCCGCATTTCCTGGGCGGCGTATTCGAATCGCTTCACCTGGCGATCCCAAAGCGGAATCATGATGCATAAACCAGCTGCGAAAACCACAAGCTGCCACCATTCACGGGTGATCAAACCGAAACCGACACCCAGGAGGGCGAATGAGACAACCGCGCAGGCAATCCCCTTCCTAAAACCCGACGCCTGGGAAAGCGCCACATCCTCGGCGAACTCCAGCTTCTCCCGTTCTCCGCAATCCATGATTCCCTCCTCCTGGAGCCGATAGGTCTCCAATTCGGCCTGCTGGCAGCGTACACCGCGATAGCACGCTACTGGCCGTAATATTCCTCACCCGTGAGCGTAGTCCATACCTCCTGCAGGGTTCCGCCAACGGGCTCGCCGAGAACCTCATCAAGATAACCGCTGCCGATAGCTTCCTGGCTCACGACCATGAACTGATGGGTGCTCTCGGTCGCCTTGCTGATCAGAACCAGGTATTCCTTCATCGAAGGACCGTAGATGATCGCAGCACCGTCTTCACCTTCGAAAACACTGTCTTCAACCACGCACTGGGCATTGCCGGCAAGAGCCGATTCGGCATCCTTATAGCCCGCAACGTTGCTGAACCCGAATGCAAGGATACCGCCGCCCTTCTCGTTCGCGGCATTGTAATCATCGATAGCGTATTCGCCGGATTCCTTCAAAGCGGCATACGACGCACCGTCTTCGGGGCGCATCCAGGTTCGGATATCCTCATTCCAAACGTAGCCCTGCTGATCGAGTAAGGTCGCCAACTCCCAACCCTTCAATTCGGTCAGGGCATAGAGCGTCACATTGCCATGCTCATCGATGCAGGTATCTTCGAAATCATAGGCTCCGGCACCCTTGGAAGAGGATTCCCCGGTATCGCCTTCGGTCTTCTGATCGGTTGAGGACCCTTCCTTGTCGGCAATGGATTCCTCCTGCTCGGCAGCTTCCTTCTTAGCTGCCACATCATCGGCTTTGTCTTCTTTCGCAGAAGCGCAACCGAACATCCCCACGGCAAGCACGAACGATAGCGCGCCGAGGACGATACCCTTCCTTGTCTTCATCATTGCTCCTTTCCGGTTGTAACGCACCGATAATCCATTCCCGTAGGAACACAGGGACGGATCATTCATCTTCGGACAGGACGCCCATCTGAGCATCCTGCAGATCCCTGACCAAACTCCAAAGCTCGCTGCCGCCCGTCACCGAATAACGCAAGCCGTCTCCACAGTCGAGGATTCCTTCGCTTTCGAACGCGAATCGGACCTGCGTTCCATCTTGGAGGGTGAATATGATGTGGTGGTAGCAATCGGTAACGGACATATCCGTCTCGCCCAGCACTTCGATACGGCAGAGCCCCTCGTAAATCCGCCTGATGGTTTCCTCGTCAGCGACATCCACATCAGGGCGACTCCCCATCTGGTCGTACATGACATTGGCAGACTGGGGGATACGACCTGCCTCCATATCCTCGACGAGCCTTCCATAACCGGAAAGGGAGACGATGGAATCGGAGGAATCACCCGATCCACCCAAATCCGATGGGGTACCAGATCCAGTGGGTTCGCCGGAAGCAGTATCCACTGCTTCACAGGAAGAAAGGCAGGGAAGCGCGGCAATCAAGGCGAGAACCAAGAATGCAGCCTTCATCGTTTTAACCGCAGTCATGGCGAATTACCCCACTTCCGCATTCGGACATTTCTCGATAAGCAGATTCCATACCGCGTCGAGGTCTTCGGGATTCGCATACACCTTCGTGAGGGTCATGAAACCCTTGACGGAAATCGAGCTTCCCGAAGCGTCGCGGGAGATCTTCTTTACGGACGAATAATCGATAACACGGCCGGCACGGTATGCATCGAGCATCATGCGGGCGTCGAATCTTCCACCGCCCGCCGCATAAGCCGCTTGTCCGACACCTGAGAACATCTGCTCGTCTGAAACGCTGCCGCAAGGAGCATCCAAGACAGTGACACAGGATCCTCCCGCCCGATAGGCGTAGTAATACGTACCACGGTATATCAGCATGGAAAGAGGAATCGACAGCATGAAGATTCCGCCGATCATCCAATACACGAACGAATACTCGATGATAACGTCAACCAGGCTCGAAGACGTCCCTGCAAGCAGAGCGGGGGTGATGATTGCAAAGGAAATAAGGGCGAGCAGGCCCATGGTCTTCACCATACTGATGATATTATCCCTTTTCGTAAGGGAATACCCATAAAACCATGTGAAGGTACCGTCATCCTGGCGGGTGAAATTCGCGGAACCAATCGATTGGGGCAGGGGTTTATCAGTCATATGGCCGATACCTTTCCGACATGAAACCAAAACCCGTCGAACACACGCCTAACACGAGGGAGGCGGAAAGCAAGGGAGAGAGATTCCCTTTCGAAGCCACGATAACCTAAGCTTTGTGCAAATCGTCGGGTTAAGGACAGTATATCGTTTAGGAAAAGCCATCGAGACGAAAGAGGTGAACGAAAGGGATACGAAAACCCAAGCCACCAAGTAAAACGACTGAAAAATAAAACTAGCCGGATGAACCGGCTAGAGAAGGTTTGGTGGAGCATAAGGGGATCGAACCCTTGACCTCAGGCTTGCAAAGCCCGCGCTCTCCCAGCTGAGCTAATGCCCCGAATATGTGTGCACGACACGCAACCTTTAAATAAACGCTCCACCGGCAAACTCGACTCACAGTGGAGCGTTCATTCACAAAATGGTGGGCCCGAATGGACTTGAACCAACGACCTCACGCTTATCAGGCGTGCGCTCTAACCAACTGAGCTACGGGCCCGCGTCATCGCGCTCATTTAATATACGATACACACCTTGGTAACGCAAGCATTTTTTTCGTCTTATCGGAAAAATTTTTCCCCTACAATAAAACGGTTGCCGCAAAACAGGAGGCGCCATGGTTCCAGTCAACGTATACTCCCTCATCATCACCGAACCCCCGGCCCCATCCCTGCTGCTTCTCTGTCCCGACGAGGATACCGTGGGCAAGGCGCGGATCCGCGTTGTACCCATCCTGATCGGCGCAACGGAGGCGGCCCAGATCGGTGCCGCCCTGAAGGGAGTGCGTATGGAACGGCCTTCCACCCATGACCTGTTCATGGACGCCCTCACCAACCTCGATACGCTTGTAAGCAGGGTCGAGATCGATAAAGCGGAGGGTAAATCGTTCTTCTCCACCTTGTTTCTGAAAGAGGAAGGCAGGGAGATAGCACTCGACGCCCGTCCAAGCGATTCCGTTTCCCTTGCCCTGAGGCAAAACGCCCCCATTTTGATCGACGAGCAGGTTATGGGGGAAACCGCGCACCTGCTTTCCGTGAAGAAAGATGGGGGAGAAGCTGCCGATTTAGCCGAATTCCACTCTTTCATCGAAGGCATCTCCCCTGACGACTTCATCGAAGACGAAAACCAGGGGAATAGCGCGACCCGACGGGAATAGGGGACGGAGCCCACCGGAATCCGGCAGGCTCCGTCCTCTATTGCTCCGCTTTTCTTTCCTGGATAACGGCAAGGGAGCCCGCCGGAATCCGGCAGGCTCCCTTTTCCATCTCATCGCCCTCGTGCTTAAGGCCGGCTATTCCGCCTTGGCGCGGGCCGGCACATCCTCGACCACGCCGACAGCGGTGACCTTATCCTTCGCATCCACGTTCATCACACGCACGCCCTGGGTGGCACGGCCCAGCTCTGAAATACCGCTTGCCGGGGTGCGGACCACGACGCCCTCCTCGGAGATGATGATCAGCTGGTCGTCGTCATTGACCACCTTCATCGCGGCAAGCAAGCCCTTCTTGATGGTCATGGTGATGGTATAGACACCCTGGCCTCCACGATGGTGGCTGGGGTATTCGCTCAGCTTGGTTCGCTTGCCGTAACCCTTCTCCGTAATGACGAACAGGTCGCTGTCCGGCTTTGCGATGGCCATATCGAGCACATGGTCTCCGGCGCCCACGCTCATGCCGCGCACACCGGTGGTATCGCGTCCCATGGAGCGGACCTCGCTCTCGTTCCAGACGATGGCGCGTCCGGCGCTGGATACCATAACCACGTTCTCTTCGGGTTTGATGCGGCGGACCGCTATCAACTGGTCGTCATCCTTCAGGTTGATGGCGATCATACCCTCTTCGCGCTGGCGGTCATAAAGCTTCATGGAGGTCTTCTTCACCATGCCGTTAGCCGTTGCGAACAGCAGGTATTCGTCTTCGGGGAATTCCTTGGTTGCGATAACCGCGGAAACGCGCTCGCCTGCAGAAAGGCGGAGGTAGTTGACGATTGCCGATCCGCGGGCATGGCGGCCCGCCTCGGGAAGCTCGTAAACCTTCTTGCGGTAGACCTTGCCCTTGGTTGTGAAGAAGAGCATGTATGCATGCGTCGATGCTACGAACAGATGCTCGACGAAATCGTTTTCCTTCAGGTTCACGCCTTGCATGCCCTTGCCGCCGCGCTTCTGCTGGCGGTAAGTGGAAAGCGCGATGCGCTTGACGTAGCCTGACTTGGTGATGGTGACCACCATATCGTCTTCCGCAATCAGGTCCTCGATGCTGATATCGTCCGCTTCGGTGTTGGTGATGCGGGTACGGCGCTCGTTCGCGAACTTCTTCTTGATCTCCAAAAGCTCGTCTTTGATGATCGCACGAACCAGGTTGTCATCCTGCAGCACGCGGTTGTAGTACTCGATCTTCTCCTCGAGCTCCTTCAACTCGCCGGCAAGCTTGTCGTATTCCAAGCCGGTCAGACGACGCAGGCGCATTTCCAAAATCGCGTTCGACTGGGCTTCGGAAAGCCCGAAGCGGTCCATCAAGCGCGTGCGGGCCTCGGCGTCGGTGCGGGATGAACGGATGATCTGGATGACCTCGTCGATGTTGTCGAGGGCGATCAGCAGGCCGCGCACGATATGGGCGCGTTCTTCCGCCTTGCGCAGATCGTACCTGGTCCTGCGCACGATGACCTCTTCCTGATGCTTGATGTAGTAGAAGAGGATTTCCTTCAATGAAAGCGTACGGGGCACGCCATCGACCAAGGCAACCATGTTGCAGCCGAAGCCCGTGCGCAGGTGGGTGTGCTTGAACAGCTTCTTCACCACCACCTGGGGGATGGCATCCTTCTTGAGCTCGATGATGATATCGATACCATGGCGGTCCGCACCGTCGTGGACGTTCGAGATCTCGGGTAGCTTCTTATCGCGGATCAGCTCGCCGATCTTCTCCAGCTGCTTGTTTCGATTGACACCGTAGGGGATTTCCTTGATGACGATGCTTTGGCGGCCGTTCTTCTTCTCGACGATCTCGTACTTGGATTCGACGGTCAGGGAACCGCGGCCCGTATTGTATGCATCGACGATACCCTTGCGGCCGCGGATAAGGCCGCCCGTAGGGAAATCGGGGCCGGGCATGACCTTCATCAGCTCTTCGATGGTCACATCCGGGTTGTCGAGCATCAGGCAGGTTGCGTCCACCACCTCGCCCAGGTTGTGCGGCGGGATGTTGGTTGCCATACCGACCGCGATACCCTGCGATCCGTTGACGAGTAGATTCGGGAAACGGGAGGGGAGCACCTTGGGCTCGCGCAGGCTCTCATCGTAGTTGGGCTGCCAGTCGACGGTCTCCTTATCGAGGTCGCGCAGAAGCTCCATCGCAGCACGGTCCAAGCGGGCTTCGGTGTAACGCATCGCAGCCGCCGAGTCGCCGTCGATGGAGCCGAAGTTGCCATGGCCATCCACCAAGGGCACCCTCATGCTGAACGGCTGCGCCAAGCGGACCATGGCGTCGTATACGGCAGAGTCGCCATGGGGGTGGTACTTGCCGATAACGTCGCCGACAGTACGTGCGGACTTGGAATGGGGACGGTTGGGGGTGATGCCGCTTTCGTTCATCGCGTACAGAATGCGACGATGAACCGGCTTCAAGCCATCGCGGACATCGGGGAGGGCTCGGGAAACGATGACGCTCATCGAGTACTCGATGAATGACGTCTTCATCTGGAAGCTCATATCGGTCGGACGGATGCTTGCCGCTACCCCTTCGGCGCTGAAGTCGGCATCGCCGGTGGCGGCAGCATCGTCGAATTCGTTGTTATAGGTATCGTCTGCCACTGCTTATCTCCTCTGCAGTACGTTTACGGATAAGCCTTGCGGCTTAGATATCCAGGAAGCGGACGTCGCGGGCATGCTTCTGGATGAAGTCCTTGCGCGGTTCGACCTGATCGCCCATCAGATCGGTGACGATGCGCTCGGCTTCGGCGGCATCCTCGATGCTGACCTGGAGCATGATGCGGCCCGATGGCTCCATGGTGGTTTCCCAGAGCTGCTCGGGATCCATCTCGCCCAAACCCTTGTAACGCTGGATCGTGGGCTTCTTGTCTTCGGGGTAGTTCTTCATCTCCTCCGCGAGCGCGGCATCATCGAAGAGGTACTTGATCTTCTTGCCCTGCTTGACGCCGTAGAGCGGGGGCTGGGCAATGTAGATATACCCGCGATTGATCAATTCCGGCATGTAGCGGTAGAAGAAGGTCAGCAGCAGGATGCGGATATGGGCACCGTCCACGTCCGCATCGGTCATGATGATGATGCGGTGGTAGCGCGCCTTGTCGGCATCGAAATCATCGCCGATATTCGTTCCGATCGCCGTGATAAGGGAGCTGATGGTATCGCTCGACAGGGAACGGTGAAGGCCCGCACGCTCGACGTTCAGGATCTTGCCTCGCAAGGGCAGGATCGCCTGGTACTTTCGGTCGCGCGCCTGCTTCGCCGAGCCGCCTGCCGAGTCGCCCTCGACGATGAACATCTCGGATTCGGCCGGGTTCTTGCTGCTGCAATCCGCAAGTTTTCCAGGAAGGGCGAAGGAATCGAGCACGCCCTTGCGGCGCGTCATTTCCCTTGCACGGCGCGCCGCCTCGCGTGCCTTCAACGCCTGGGAGGCCTTGCCGATGATGCGGCCGGCCGGAGTGGGGTTTTCCTCTAGGTATTCGCCCAAGCCCTGGGTTACCGCACCCGATACCAGACCGCGGATTTCCGAATTGCCCAGCTTGGTCTTCGTCTGGCCTTCGAACTGCGGGTCGTGCAGCTTGACGGAGATGATGGCAGCCAAGCCTTCGCGGCAGTCATCGCCGGTCAGATTGCTGTCCTTTTCCTTCAGCTTTCCCTTCGAGCGCGCATAGTCGTTGATAGTCCTGGTCACGGCCTGCTTGAATCCGTCGAGATGCATGCCGCCTTCGATGGTATTGATGTTATTCGCGAACGAGAGCACCGAATTAGTGGAATAAGAGGAAGTCCACTGCATCGCCACCTCGACCGTACCCGCTTCGCTTTCGGCCTCGAAGTACACGGGCTTGGGGTTGAGGATTTCCTTTCCTGCAGTGAGGTATTTGACGAAGTCGACGATACCGCCCGCATACTGGAAGGTTTCCGATTTGGGATTGCCCTCTTCATCACGGTCGCGCTCGTCGTACAACGTGATCTTCAAGCCCTTGTTGAGGAAGGACATCTCGCGGAAGCGGGTTGCCAAGATGGAATAGTCGAATACCGTGGTCTCGGTGAAGATCTCGGGGTCGGGCCAGAACGAGATAGTGGTTCCCGAAACCTTCGATTCACCCACCTTGGTGAGCTTCTTCACGGTCTTTCCACGGGAGAATTCCATCTCGTAGATCGACCCATCACGGCAAACCTGGGCGGTAAGCTTGGTGGAGAGCGCATTCACGACAGACACGCCGACGCCATGCAGACCGCCGGAAACCTTGTATCCCTCGCCACCGAACTTTCCTCCCGCATGCAGGATGGTCAGAACAACCTCGAGAGTAGGGATCTTTTCTTTAGGGTGCTTATCGACAGGGATGCCGCGGCCGTTATCCCAAACGGTAATCGAGTTATCCTCGCGGATCCAAACCTTGATTTCGCTGCAGTAACCCGCAAGCGCCTCGTCGACGGAGTTGTCGACAACCTCGTACACGAGATGATGGAGGCCGCGGGAGCTGGTGGAACCGATGTACATGCCGGGACGCATGCGAACCGGTTCGAGACCTTCCAGAACCTGGATGTCCTCGCCAGAATAATGACTGGGCTTGGTTTCTGCCACGCCTTGCTCCTTAGTGCTTCGGTAACGTGCGGCCTGTCTCGGAAACAGGCCGGCTCGTTATGATACCACAATAGGATGCTTAATCGCGTTTTTCACACGCTTGAAGCCACTGTGAGCGCCCCTGAGGCTACCTTACGGTTTTCTATGGGAAAGTTAACGTTTTTCTGATTTCTTCCACCGCATATCGGAAATCATCGCTTCCCTGAAGGCCTCCCTCAAACGCATGTCGGGAATAGCGGATGCCGCCTGCTCTACTTTCGCCTCTTCCTCGGGGGTAAGGGCCTCGCAAGGCGAAGGGGCTCCGTCGCTTTGCGCGGGCCCGGCGAATGGATGCTGGTCCTTGTAATGCCCGCGGGAAACATGGATGAAGAACTCGTCGATCGGCTCCCCGTACTCCTCAAGGCATCGCCACTTGATAATCTCCCTTTGGGCATTGAGCTCCGCCGCGAAAATGCTGTCATCCACATAGACATGCATCTCGCGCCTGCCGTCCTTATCGAATACGAAGACGCTGTTCGTGTGATCGAGGAACATCTGGCTCACCAAGCCGCGCCACATGCGCCTGACGGATTCGACCTTGCGCGCCTTCCTCAGCTGAGCAAGATCTGCGCCGGGAATCCTGGCGATCGACTCATCGAAGATAGCGGAAAGCTTCATCTTCGCACACCCCCTCCTGCTCCAGATCCACGATCCTCGCCTGCTCGCGGACTTCGCAGTCCAGGCACTCCGCATTCGTCGTTGTGATGAAGGTCTGCAGGTCGTTCGAGATGAATCCCATGAAATACCTGCGCCTCGCCTCATCGAGTTCGCTCAGCACATCATCGAGCAGCAGCACCGGGCGCTGGTCGAGGGTCCGATCGATAACCGCGGCCTCAGCGAGTTTGAAAGCGAGCACGATCGAACGTTGCTGCCCTTGGCTGGAGTAATGCAAGGCATCGCGCCCGTCGAGCATGAAGGCCAGCTTGTCGGCATGGGGCCCGACCACGGTCTTTCCCCGCGCTCTCTCCTCCCCGCGGCGGGCGGCAAGCGAACGCTGCAAAGCACGGGCGCATTCCTGCTTATCGAATTCGAACGAATCGGACAGCACATTGCCTGCACCGGCATCCGGCAACCATGAGGGAATGTATCTCACGCCCAGGCTTTCCGCGCCGCCTGCGATATCGCGGTAGTAATCCCCGAAGGCAGGCTGCATCTCCCCGATGATATGGATCCTATAGGAAACGAGCTGTGCCGCCACCAGCACGAGCACATCGTCGATGCTTTCGATATATGCATCGGGAGCGCCATCCTTAAGGGCGCGGTTGCGCTGGCGGATGAGCTTGGCGTAATCGGATTTGACCGCATAGAAGTTCTTCGAAAGCTGGGCACCCAGGGCATCGACCGCTTCCCGCCGGTTCGAATCGGGACCCTTCACCAGGTTCAGGTCATCCGGACTGAAGGAAACCGCCGGTAGCTGGCCTTTAAGATCCTGGACTCTCTTCGTCTTCCCGTTCAGGGAATAGCACCGCTTGCCCTCGCGGAGCGAGAGCGACATATCCAGCATCCTACCCGCACCCGAAAGCCCGGCATCCACATATGCCGCTGGGCTTCCCCATCTGATCATCTGGGAATACTGATTCGTACGGAAGGAACGCAGCGCCGTCATCATCTGGATAGCCTCGACGACGCTGGTCTTTCCGACGGCATTCGGTCCCACCAGGATGGTGAGCGGACCGATTCCGCGCATGCTGAATTCCCGGAAATTCCGGAAATCGCGAAGGCTGATGGAGTCGACCTTCAAATCACGGCCCGAATCCGCCCTGCTCTCTTCGAAACCAGATTCCATAGCGATCGATACAAGCCTTCCTACGAAAGCCTGATGGGCATGATCACGTAGGCGAAGCGCTCGCCGCCGATAGTTGCGGGCTCGTAATACGCCTGGTTCTTCAGGATGCCGGGGCGTACGGAGCTCTGCAATTCCAGCACAACCTCGTTCGAAGGCGCACAGGCGAGGCCGTCTACAACGTATGCGGGATTGAAGCCGATCACCACATCCTCTCCGTCGATGCCGCTCGCAAGCGTCTCGCTTGCCGCACCCACATCCTGGCTGGATGCGGAAAGCTGGGTGGTCTGCGAGGCGCCGTTCACATCGAATCTGACGGGATTGGTCTTGTCGTTCATGAGGGAGATGCGGCGAACGGCCTCGGAAAGCTCCTTGCAATCGAAGGTAACGCGGGTATTGCAGGCTTCGGGCAAAAGCTGCATGTAAGGCGGGAAGTTGCCTTCGATCCTCCTGTTGACGAAAGTGGTATCGCCACAATGGATGATGACCTGGTTTTCCGCTATCTCGAAATCGATATCCTGCTCCCCAGCGCCCATTGTGGCAACGTTTGCCAGGAAGGAACCGGCGACGACCGCCTTGAATTCGCCACCGGGATTCTCCAGGCGGGTTTCGGCGAAGGCGAGCCGATAGGAGTCGGTCGCAACCATCCTGAGAAGATCGCCCTGGGCTTCGATGAGCACACCGGTCAGGATCGCACGCGATTCGTCCTTTGAAGCTGATTTGCTCACGCGCTTGGCCATGTCGGAGAAGATGGGGAAGGGAATACGCGCGCTCGTTTCGGGGGATACTTCGGGGAATCCCGGGAAATCCTCGGCCAGCATGGTGCGGATGCTGAAAGAAGAGGTTTCGCAGAGGATGGTTGCCTGTTCGTCGTTCGCTTCGATATGGATAGCGGAATCGGGAAGGCTCTTCACGATATCGAGGATGAGCTTCGAGGGAACGACTGTGGAACCCTCTTCCTCCACCAATGCGGAGACCTTGCATCTAATGGAAAGATCCAGGTTGGTTGCCTCGAGCACGACATCGGCTCCTGAAGCGGTGATCAGGATACCCGAAAGGACTGGAAGGGTGGATCGGGCAGAAGCTCCCTTCGATACGATCCCCAATGCATATGCCAGTTCCGATTGGTTGATGCTGAACTTCATATCCGAATCCTTTTCTATTTAATACTTCTAAGTAATAACAATAATAAGTTCGGTGGATTAGTGGAAAAACTATCGAAATACCAGGTCAAAGCTTATTTCTGACGGTGTGGAAAACATTGGTAACCTGTGTGCGGAATCCACCTTGTTTATCGCTTCGGTTATCTTTCCAACAAAAGGACGAGTTTTCCACCATGCCTCCCCTGCTTTTGAGCGGGTTTTCTACCCCTCCCTGATCTTCGATGTCAGTATCTCGAGCTCTTCGTTGAGGTCGCGGTCCTTTTTCAACTGCTCCTCTATGGTCTTCACGTTGTACATGATGGTGGAATGGTCCCTGTTGAATTCCTCGCCGATGGCGCCGAAGGGCATGTCGATCATGGTCCTGCATAGGTAGACCGCGATCTTGCGGGCGTAGGCGATGCTCGCCGCCCTTCCCTTTCCCACCAGGTCGGCGTGGCTTACCCGGTAGTATTCCTCCACCACTTTCTGGATTCCTCCGACGGTCGGCTTATGGAGCGCCCCGCCGCTGAAATGGTTTTGCAGCAGGTCTTCCACCTCCCGGACGCTTATCTCGTTCGCGTCGCCGTTGGTTATCCGGAAGATCACCTTGGTAATGGCGCTTTTCAGTTCGCGGATATTCGAGCTGGAATTGTTTGCGATGTATTCCTGGATATCCCAGCCCAGCTCGATGTCGTTGCCCGATGCGCGATTGCATTCCGCTACGAAATTCTTGATGATGCCCAGTTTCGTTTCGAATTCGGGTGGTGCGACGTTGCATGTCCCCCCCGAATTGAATCTGCTTTGGTAACGCTCTTCGATATCGATATTCTTCGGTGCGCGGTCTGCGGCCAGGACCACCTGCTTGCCGGAATCGATCATCCTATTAAGTATCTGGAAGACCATATTCAGGGTCTCGTTTTTGTTTTGGAGTCCTTGGACGTCGTCGATGAGCAGGACGTCGGCGTTTTCGTATCGGTCCTTGAAGCTGGTGAATGCGTCGTTGCGTCCCGATGCTGCTGCATCGGTGTAATCGTTCACCAATTCCATGGAGTCCACGTAGACGGTTTTCATGCCGTGGATGTTGGTATCGATGTAGTTTTGGATGGCACGGAGCAGGTGGGTTTTCCCCAAGCCGCTTTTCCCGTAGATGAACAAGGGGTTGAGCGTGGGATCCCCAGGGGTTTCGGCTACTGCAAGCGCCATGGAATAGGCCATGTTGTTGCTGGCTCCCTTGACGAAGTTCTCGAACGAGAACAGCGATGCCGGGCGCTTCGACTTCCCTGCGGGCGGTTCGCATGCTTCGGTTGCCGGGTTCTCCGCAGATGCGGTGGGCTTCTCTCCTTCTTGCGTTCCCGCCGCCGCAACGGGGGCGGTTGCCTGTTCCTGAGTTTCGGGGGCACGGGCGGACGGTGCGGGAACCGGTGCGGGTGGCACTGCGGGAGCGGGCGCGGCCGGCTTCTCGCTTTCGTCGACCTCCACTTGGACGACGAAAGGCACCCCGTAGGCACCTTCGAGGGCCCGGGCTATGTGCATGCGGTAGTGGGTGTCGATCCAGCCCTTGATGAATGCGCTGTTCGCCGTGAACATCGCGAACCCCTGCTCGCTGAACGCCTGGAGCCGCATCATGGGAAGGAATGCGCCGGCCTGCATGGGGTCTACCCCCTCGTAGGTCTTCACGGTGTTCTGTATGCTCTGCCATACGGCTTCGAGTTCGTCGTTTTGCATGGTTGGCTCCCGTGATGTTGAAAAGCATTGTGGAAAACTCGACTAGTTTATAACAAAGAGACGGCCCCGAAGGGCCGTGCATCCGTATTGGGTGAAAATCCCATCGTCCTTAGCCGAGTTGCTCGTATACCGCGTAGCCGAAATCGGTCAAGGTGCGTTTCTTGTTGGCGATTACCTCGATCAAACCCTTCTGTTCGAGCTTCTTCAAGGTTGAATTCGCGCTCGATCCTGCGATCCCCAGGGCTTCCATGATGTCCTTGTTGCCAAGGGCCCCTCTTTCGGCGAACAGGAACAGGGCGCTTGCTTCTCGATCGCTGAGCGGAGGCACCTGCACGGCGGGTTTCTTGGGTGCCGGGGCAGGCTCCGGCACGGCAGGCTGGGCGGGTTGCACTGGCTTGGCGGCGGGTTCTTCCTGCTTGAGTGTCATGGTGACGACCGATCCCTGGCGGATATTGTCTTCGATGGAGATGCGTCCTCCCGAGAAGTCCAGGTATTCCTTCACGAGGGGCAAACCGGACCCTACCCCGCGGATGTAGTGCTTCATATTCTCGCTTGCGGAAGTGAAGCCCGGGAGCGTCGCCTTGTCCTTGCTTTCGATGCCGGGGCCCTGATCGCAGAAACGGATGGTGTTCCCCCCGTCTAAGATGGATACCACGACCTCGGTGAAACGGGCATGGATGAAGTTCTCCGCAACCTCGCGGATCGCGCCGTAGGGGATCTTGCCGCCCAGCTTCATCTTCTCGTCGTTGATGCAGGTAGCGAGATGCTCGATGAAGTCCGCGGTGGGAGCAGGTTTGATTTCGATGATATGGGGCGGCATTTTCATGTCGTCGTACACCGCTACGCGTGCGGTCGCATTGACATAGGAATAGTCTGGCGAGACGGTTTCCTCGTCCTCTTGGTTTCGATGGGGTTCGAATTCATGTTCTGCGCTCACGGTATTACCTGGATTCCGAATCGTGCTTCATTGGTATTCCGATTGATTCAGGAATTCTGGGCAGAATTCCGTCAGGTTAGCTATTCTACCCAATATCCAGACAGATTCGGAGTTGGAATTCATTGTCTAGCAAGAATTCGGTCAGAGCATTCATTCGGGAATTCAAAGTAATTCAGAGTTTTCCACCTATTATTCAGAAAATGTGGAAAACCATGAATCAAAGATGAATCCGATGGTTGAAAAAGCTGAATTAGTTGAATTCGAACCTTGAAAACCTTGAATTCTTGAGGGAATCGCTGAATCCCGTCGTGAATTTCGGATGGGTTCCCTTGGTGCTCGGCGAATCGTTGGATTCGATTTCGAATCGACGTGAATCGTTGCTTTGAACTACGTGAAATACCAGGTCACACCCATGAATTTCCAGAATCTCGGTTATGGGAGGACCCGCTTTCGGGCTTTTTTGCCGTTGAATTCCCGAATGTGCAGGTTGAATTCCGTGCTGATTTCACCATCCTGGAAGAGCGGGGCACAAGTTATCAACATTTTCCACAACCCATACCCCAGATATTGTGGTTTCGGTTTTCGAGATGGTCGAAAACGCCTTCCCAATGGACGCCGATCGCCCCTTCCATGCGGTTTTCCCTGCCGATCTCCCCTATATCCGCGGAGTTTTCCCCTGGATGCGTTTTCTAGGTGAAAAGGTGGAGAGAGGAAGAAAAAGCTTGACTGAATGCATGTTTATCAATAGGCTGAAAAACCTACGTTCTAAACAAGAAAGGGTTTAGCCATGAAACGCACTTATCAACCTAATAAGCGCAAGCGTGCGAAGACTCACGGCTTCCGTGCCCGCAGGGCAACCAAGGGCGGTCGTGCAGTATTGGCTTCTCGTCGTGCCAAGGGCCGTAAGCGCCTTTGCGTCTAGATAAGGAGTCGTGTTGGAGACTATCAAGTCCAGCACTGAGATTTCTTATATATTCGCAAATGGAAAGCGCTTTACTGCATCTTCCATAGTTTTGCTTGTGCAAAAGAAAGCTCAACACGACCAGAAGGGTCGTGTTGCTTTTGTTGCGGGCAAAAAGCTGGGCAATGCGGTATGGAGGAATGCCGCAAAGCGGAGGATGAGGGCGGTTTGCCGCGATTTGGGCGGGCCATGGGCTGGTTACGATGTGGTGTTTATCGCCCGCAAGTCCATTACCTCATCCGAATATAGTAAAGTGCTTTCCGCATCGAGAAAGCTCGTGACGAAGGGCATGGGTGAATCCGGCAAGTAGCATGAAGGCGGTCCTGAACCATCTCAAGGGTCTTCCGACTCTGATAGCGGTCTTTTTGATCCGTTTCTACCAGATGGCGATATCGCCGCTTTTTCCTGCTTGCTGCCGTTTTACGCCTACATGCTCGCAGTATGCGCTCATCGCATTCAAGAGGTACGGATTCATCAAAGGTTTCGTGCTGACTGCGAAGAGAATCCTGCGGTGCCGGCCAGGCGGTCCCCATGGATACGATCCTGTGCCGTAACCGCTTGCGCCACGTAAGGCCATAATGACCACCGAGAGCCTCAGGGAGGAAAACAGGCAATGTGGGAAGCCTTTAAAAACGCCATATTCTGGTGTATCCAGTCAACGTACAATTTCGTTGACGACTGGGGTGCTGCGATCCTGATCATCACCATCATCTTCCGACTCCTGCTCATGCCCCTTATGCATAAGCAGACCAAGTCGAATTTCATGATGCAGAAGATCCAGCCCCGTATCCAGGAACTGCAGACTAAGTATGCAGACGACCAGCTGCGATTGAACCAGGAAGTGCAGAAGCTCTATGCCGAGGCGAACTTCAATCCCCTCGCAGGTTGCCTGCCTATGTTCCTGCAGATGCCGATCTTCGTTGCCCTGTTCCAGGTTCTGAGGGAAATGGGCAGCCGCCCCGAAGTCGGCGACTACAGCTTCTACAATCTGGTTGGAGACCTGACCCTGACCCCTGCAGACACCCTGCATAGCGGCTTGGGATTCCTGCCCTACCTGATTTTGATGATCATCTTCGCAGGTGCAACGTTTTTGCCCATGGTCCTGCAGCAGATGGGAGCCCCCAACAGTCCGCAGAAGCGCCAGACCATGATCATGAGCGCCATCATGACCCTGATGATGCTCTGGATTTCCTGGCGCTCCCCCGCTGGCGTTCTCTTGTTCTGGGGTGCATCGTCCCTGTTCGGTGTCGCTCAGCAGCAGATCACCACTCGCATGCTGAAGAGGAGGGATGCAGCTGCCGAGGCCGAGATCATCGAGGTCAAGCCCGTGGAAGTCGACGTCACCCGCAAGGCGAAGAAGAAGCGCCCCCACAAGAAGCGCTAACCCACCATGTTGATTCCGCAAGCCCGTCGCTGGACGGGCTTGTTGGTTTGTGTCCGCAAAAAGCGTGAGGAGAATAATGTCCGAAGAAATGAATCTGGAAGAAGCCGGGGAAATGGCTTCCGAACAGGATCTTATCCAGGATGCCGAATCCGATGACTGCATCGAGGAAGGGATCAGCGACGAGGAGCTGGACCGTATCGCCGATACGGCGATTGCCGCACTGGAAGATATCCTGAAGTACTTCAATTTGGGAGAGATCACCATCGATGAATACGAAGGAGACGAAGGCGAGCTTATCCTCGATATCACCGGCGACGATCTCGCTGTCCTGATCGGCCGCCATGGAAAGACCCTTGATGCCTTGCAGTTCCTCATCTCCTTCATCACGGCCCGTAATATCGGCTACCGCTATCCGATCGTGGTGGATGTCGAGGGGTACAAGAGCCGTCAGCGCCAGAAGCTCGAGGACCTGGCATATTCCGCTGCAAAGCGATGCCTCTCGCAACAGCGAAGCGTGAAGATGCGTCCTATGACTCCCTACGAGCGCCGCATCATCCATATTGCGCTCCGCGAGTTCGATGGCGTCACCACCGCATCCGAGGGAGAGGGAAGCAATAGGCATATCGTCGTTATTCCGGAGCGATAGACCATCCTTTTGGATGCATTGGAGAAAGCCGCATTATGCGGCTTTCTTTTATAATGGCTCAAGTAATGGTATCGAGGGAGGTTTGAATGGACTTAGATGCATGCAAGACCGAATTGATCGAACGCCATCTCGATGCGGTGATCGAGATGAATCAGAAGATCAACCTTACCAGGGTTGTCGATCGCGAATCCGCATTGGTATTGCATGTGGAAGATTCCCTATCCGCCCTTCCCGAATTCTCCCAGGCCCCGTCGGGTCCTTATGCCGACCTCGGTAGCGGCGGTGGGTTTCCCGGTGTGACGCTCTCCATCGCATCCGGCAGGAAGGTGCTGCTGGTCGATTCGGTTGGGAAGAAGATGCGTGCCATGGATTCCATCGTGTCGGATCTTGGTATTCAGGATTCCGTTTCTACCTATGCCGGCAGGATAGAGGACCTTTCGAACGAGCGTCGGGGTAACTTCGCCATCCTGACCGCACGCGCCCTCACCGCGATGCCTTCTCTCATCGAACTCGCTTGCCCTTTGCTGCAAAAGGGAGGGCGCCTCATCTGCTATAAGGGATCGAATTACGAAGAGGAACTGGAGCGTGCCCTGAGCATTCAGGAAAAACTGGGCATGGAGCTTATCTCGAAGCGCTTTTTCGAATTGAGCGACGGTTCATCGCGCAGCATCTTCGTGTTCGAAAAGGTAGCAAAGCCGAAAATCAAGCTTCCCAGGCGTGTGGGTATGGCCCAGAACAATCCCCTTGCTTAGAAGGGTTGCTATCGAAAGGCTGCGTTTCACGTGAAACAGTGCACGGGATTCGTGCGCTGTACCTTTTCTATCCCTGCATCTGCAAGATTGCATTCTTCGCCGTAGCCGGTAGGAGAACATCTATATAATCGTTCGGGAGCAATCGAGAGGAACGGATGCGGCATTGCCGTGGGATTCGGAGGATTTGATGATCGATAAGAAGAAATCTGGGGTTGCGAGTATCGCCGACTTCGAGTTGGATGCTCCGGCTGCGCCGTCGGATGATCGCGATACGAAGGTGATCGCCATCATCAACCAGAAGGGCGGTGTCGGAAAATCCACAACGGCGATCAACCTTTCTGCTGCGTTGGGTGAAATGGGGAAGAAGGTGCTGTTAGTCGATTTGGATCCCCAAGGAAATGCTACAAGCGGTTTGGGGATAGATAAGTCCAAAATCGAAGGCGAATCCTACGATCTGCTCCTTTCCGAGTCGAAGGCGGAAGAGTGTCTCATCGCCGATGCGTTCGAAGGCCTCGACGTAATTCCCTCGACTATCGACCTCGCCGGCGCCGAAGTGGAGCTGGTGAACGAAATCGCTCGCGAGAATCGCCTGAAGACGGGTCTTGCACCTCTTCGCGGAGTGTATGACTACATCTTCATCGATTGTCCTCCCTCGCTTGGTCTTCTTACCATCAATGCGTTAGTTGCGGCAGATCAACTGCTGATTCCCATTCAATGCGAGTTCTATGCCTTGGAAGGTGTGACAAAACTTCTCGATTCGATGAAATGTGTCAAAACCTTGCTCAATCCCGGTCTCGGTATTTTCGGCGTTGTCTTGACCATGTTCGATTCGCGTACCACCCTCTCCAAGCAGGTTGCATCCGATGTCGAGGATTTCTTCGGCTCCCTGGTATTCGAAACGAGGATCCCCCGCACCGTGAAGCTCTCCGAGGCTCCGAGCTACGGTTTGCCGGTTATCCAGTACGATCCGAAGGGCAAGGGTGCGAAGGCATATTCCGAGCTTGCCGAGGAGGCGATACGACGTGGCTAAGAAGAAAGGCGGCTTGGGACGCGGCTTGAACGCCCTCTTGGGTGACCCGTCATCCATCCTAGGCGACAGCCAGGTGCAATCTCCCGCTTCAGATGGGGTTGGACAAGATGCAGTTGCCGGCGATGCGGGGGGAATCGAGCAACGGCTGATCCGCCAGCAGCTCGATCAGGATATCTTCGATGCGCAGGCGGCCAAGGCGAGGCCCTATATAGAGGAAAGCGACCATGCTCAGATCATGGGCGTGGTTTCCCGCGAAAGAAAAGTC
Source organism: Eggerthellaceae bacterium (assembly GCA_051878795.1). Lineage (GTDB taxonomy): Bacteria > Actinomycetota > Coriobacteriia > Coriobacteriales > Eggerthellaceae > W1P20-047. Next base: position 11,235 of record JBJEKU010000097.1, on the reverse strand, counting down.
GGCGAAGTGACCGAGGCGAAGCTTTCGGAAATCCAGCCGAACCCGGATCAGCCGCGATCCTTCTTCAAGCATGAGGAAATCGAGGAGCTGGCAGATTCTATTGCCCGTGATGGTTTGCTCCAGCCTATCCTGGTGCGCGAATTCGAAGGAAAATACCAGATCATTGCCGGCGAGCGTCGCTATCAGGCCTGCAAGAAGCTCGGTATGGAAACGGTTCCCGTGCGCGTGCGCGAGGTTTCCGATGACAAGGTGATGGAACTCGCCCTAATCGAGAATATCCAGCGCAGCGACTTGAATCCCATCGAGGAGGCGTACGGCTACAAGCACCTGATGGAGCGCAAAGGCATGACCCAAACCGAAGTGGCGCAGGCTGTCTCCAAAGGCAGGTCGACCATCGCAAACGCCTTGCGCTTGCTTGATCTGCCCGAAGACGCTCAGCAACTGCTGTATGAAGAGAAGATCACCGCTGGCCATGCGCGCGCAATCCTTTCCGTCCAGACCGAGGAAGGCCGCGCGAAGCTGACAGGGAAGCTCAAGAACGAGAAGATCTCGGTGCGTGAAGCGGAGGCGATCGCCCGTTTGCTGAACGGTAAGGAAAAGGCCGCCGAAGCCAAGGCGACGGCGGTACCCGTCCCTGCATATTACAAGAAAGCGGCGCGTAGCTTGAAAGAGCAATTGGGAACCAATGTGCGTATCAAGTCGTCCAAAGGCAAGAATAAGCTGGAGATAGAATTCAAGGACGAAGACGACTTGAGGCGCTTGTTCATGGCAATCACGAATGAGGATTCCGAGGGGTGATCCTGGTTTTCAAGGGATATAGGAGGGGTGCAATCGGCGATACCGATTGCACCCCTTTTCGATATACCGGGGTTGTGCGATCAGCCTCGGTTTCCCTGCTTGTTCTTCAACTGGCCGCAGGCGCCGGCGATGTCCGATCCCCTTGAATTCCTGAGCGTGGTCTCGATGCCTGCAGCATTCAGGGATTCGATCCAATGGCCGAGGGTCCGGCTTTCCGATGGTTTCCAGGGACTGTCGTCGATGTCGTTCAGGGGGATGAGGTTGATGTGGACGTGGAGACCTTTGCAGAATCGGATGAGCGCGATCAGGTCTTCGTCTGCATCGTTCACCCCGTCGATCATCAGGTATTCGAAGCTGACCCTGCGCTTTGCGTTGCGATAGTACTCCTTCAGGGTATCTTTCAGCTGGTGAAGGGGCATGTTCTTGCAGCGGGGCATGATCGCATCGCGGATGTTCTGGCGCGCCGAATGGAGCGAGATGGCAAGGGTGTATTGCTCTTCCTCCAGACCGAAGCGTCGGATGCCGTCGAGGATGCCGCAGCTCGAAACGGTGATATGGCGCGCACCTATCCCCAACCCCTCCTTTGCATTGATCATTTTCAGGGCTTTGATGAAATTGTCGTAGTTCAGGAAGGGCTCTCCTTGCCCCATTGCGACCACATTGCTCACGCGCGCGTTGAAGTCGCGCTGAACGGTGAGGATCTGCTGGAGCATTTCCCCTGGAAGCAGGTTGCGGGTGAGGCCTTCGTGTCCGGTTGCGCAGAATGCGCATTGCATGGGACACCCGACTTGGGTGGAGAAGCAGACGGTAAGGCGCCTGCTTTCTCCATCCGCCCCGAAATCATGCGAGGGGATGCCGACGGTTTCCACCTGGCAGCCATCGGCTAAAGTTAGGACGTATTTCCTCGATCCGTCCCTGGAGACCTGTTTGTCGCTTACCTGCGGGATATCGAGGGGCAGGACGCGTGCGAGCTCTTCCCTCATCTTTGCGGGCAGGTTGGTCATCTGGTCGTATGATACGGCCTGCTTTTGGTACACCCATTGGATCAGCTGCTTCGATCGGAAGCTCGGATAGCCGAGGGTTCGGATGTGGTTGTGTATTTCCTCGAAATCGAGCGCTGCGATTCCAGAGGGGTAAGTGCTGTTTTCAGTGTGATTAGCCATGCATGCGATTATAGGGGCAAGTGCCCGGCAAACACCTCTCGATGACTGCATTGGCGCCGATATGGCAGGGCTTCGACGCGAAGAACGTGGGGAATCATCCCGCCTTTGCTATACTGGGCGCTCGAGATAGGCTGTTTCAGCCGAAGGGACGGCGGAGAAGCCGTCTAGGATCGGATACGGTGAATTCCATGGCATCGGTGCCGTGTTGGTGCGAAAGAAGGACTAATGGCGTTGAATCCCGAAGAAATCAAGGTCGCATTGCTTTGCGGCGGAACCAGCGGCGAAAGGGAGATCTCCCTGGCTTCCGGAAGGGGTGCGGGAGAGGCCTTGCGTCAGGCTGGCTTCCCGGTAACCTTCTTCGATCCCGCGAATAAGCAGGATATGAAGGACCTCATCGATGGCGATTACGACGTTGCCTTCCTGTGCCTCCATGGCAAGGGCGGCGAAGACGGGCCTGTTCAGGGCATGCTCGAGGTGCTGGGAATCCCCTACACGGGCCCGGGTGTCTGGTGCAGCTCAACTGCGATGGATAAGGCCAAGTCCAAGATCTTCTACGAGCGCGCCGGTATCGACACCCCCGCGTCCCTCACCCTGTATGGGAAAGGCGATTACAGCCCCCAGGAAATCGTCGATAAGCTGGGCGAGCATGTGGTCATCAAGCCTGCAACCGAAGGCAGCGCCCTGGGTGTGGCGATCGTGAACGGGGTCGATGAAGTGGATGCCGCGCTCGATCAGGCATTCGCCCTCGATCGCGAGGTCTTGGCGGAAACCTATGTATCCGGCACCGAACTGACCGTTGCCGTTATCGGCAATGACGACCTGCAGGTGCTTCCCGTCATCGAAATCGTTCCTCAGAAGAACAGCTTCTACGACTTCGAATCGAAGTATGCGGCGGGCGGGTCCCAGCATATCTGCCCTGCACGTTTGGATGAGGAAACCACGGCGCGCGTACAGGCAGCTGCCGTTGCGGCGTACAAGGCCTTGGAGTGCAAGGGCGTTTCCCGCACTGATATCATCCTGGACGATGATGGTGTGTGCTGGGTTCTGGAAACCAACACTCTTCCCGGTATGACCGAAACCTCCCTGCTTCCCGATGCGGGCCGTGCTGCCGGAATCGAATTCCCCGAGCTGTGCACGAAGCTCATCGAATTCGCCCTCGAGGGAAAGTAGGATTCCGTCTACATGGGAGCTGGCCCGTTCGGGCATTGGTTTGCGTCGATGGATCATTCCAAGCCATTCCGATTCCGCAAAAAGATAGCGAAAGGGCTCCCAGCAGTGAATTGAACTCCTAATGCCGGACCCGGAATGAAGATTCATTCCGGGTCCGATTACGTTAGGAGGCAGATTGGGGCACAAGGAGATGATGATATAGGTCATCGAACTGCTCGATGCGGGACGGGGTGATAAGGCCATCCCGCCAGGTGCGGGCGAGCCGTGCTGCGGAGGGAGATCGGCTGAGGCAGTCCCGTTGCGCCATCCGCCGGCGCCCGGGCCTCGTGCGGCGTTGACCGATCCGGCAGCATAGCCCGTTAGAAAGGCAGGAAATGGAAGAAGCTGTTCAGCAGCCAGATTGCGCCTAATACCAACAGGATGATGAAGCCCCATCCGATTGCCATGCAGCCTGGATTGCCTTTGCGAGCGAGTTCGATCATCTTCTCGTCCTGCTTCAGGTGGTCCTTCACGACCGCCTGGCCCTTCGAAAGCTTGCGCTTCGGCTCGTTATCGCGGGGAAGCCATTGGCCATGCGATTCGATGACATTCTTGATGGCAGGTGCTTTGAGTGCGAGGGCGGGCCTTGTTCCTTCGGCGATCTTTCCTGCAACTCCGTCTAGGAAGGCGTTGAATTCTTCGGAATAGCGTTTCGAGAAGCACATGACGGCGGCTTCGCCGGAATAATGGGCTCCTCCGTCTTCCCCGGTGCTGACCAGGACTGCGGAAAGGACGGCGTGGATTTCCCAGCCATCGGCTTGGCAGAGCTGGAGCCTGCGGCTGATCCTGTTGTCGAAAACCCCCACTTCCTTGTCGAATTTGTTGTACACCCAGGCCGTCATGTCATTGTCCTGGTTGGGTTTGAATACGATTTTCAGGCGGTCCCCGACCAGGCTGTCAGCTCCGATCAGATGGGCCCCGCTTGTCTTGTCCGTCGTTTTGAACGAGCAGTATTCAGCGTAATAAGGTGATACGGCCATCTGTTTCTCCCTTGTCGTGCGTGCTATTTCCAAAGGGTGTCTTGTATCATGTTAGGCTCACAACGAGCGAAAGACTGAAGAATGATTCTAACCGATATGGAAAAGCACATAAGCGAATCCGCTCCCGAGAGGATCCGCACCCGTTACCGCAGCCTGGTGAAGGCGGCGGAGGAAGGTGATTTCGGGGAGCTGGACGAGGATGTGGTGGTGATCGACACTGAAACCACCGGCATCTCGTTCAAGAACGACGAACTGACCCAAATCGCCGCAGCCCGCCTTCGGAAAGGCGAGATCGTGGGCTGGTACACCACCTTCGTGAACCCTGGAAAACCGATTCCCGAAGAGATCCAGCATTTGACTAACATCCATGACGAGGATGTCGAAGATGCTCCCTGCCCTGAGGAGGCCTTGGCGGGTCTGGTCGAGTTCGTGGGGAAAAGCGATCTTGTAGCGCATAATGCCGCCTTCGATAAGAACTTCTGCACCAAGCACCCGGCGGGATACGCCCTGAAGCGCAACTTATGGCTCGATTCGCTTGATTTGGCGCGTATCTCGCTGCCGAAACTGAAATCCCATAGGCTCATCGATCTGGTAAAGGCTTTCGGCGCGCCTATTTCCACCCATAGGGCGGATGACGACGTGGTGGCGACCTGTGCGGTGTTCCGTATCCTTCTGGCAGCGGTTGCGGCGATGCCCGCGGAGCTGGTTTCGTATATCGCCCATTGCGCGACGCGCGAGGAATGGCCCACCGTCAAGGTGTTCCAGGTGATCGATAAGATCAATGGAGACGAGCGTAAGCATTTCAGCCTGCGCAGCATCCGCCAGGAACATGTAGGCTCGAAGACGGCGCGCCCCCGTATCGATGCCGATAAAATCGCTGCAGATCCGGTGAAAACGCTTGATTTCCCAAGTTCGGAAGAGGTTTCCGCAGCCTTCGCACCTGACGGGATGATGGGTTCGATCTATGACGATTTCGAAAAGCGCGAGGCACAGTGCCGGATGGCGTGCGAAGTAGCCTCGGCTTTCGAATCATCGGTGAACCTTGCGGTCGAGGCGGGTACCGGCGTCGGCAAATCGATGGCCTACCTGATCCCCTCGGTGATGCTCGCCATGCGCAACAAGATCACCGTCGGCGTGGCCACGAAGACCAATGCCCTGCTCGACCAGTTGGTAAACCATGAGCTTCCGCTGCTCGCCAAGCAGAACCCGGGCTTGAGCTTCTGCAGCTTGAAGGGCTTTTCCCATTATCCCTGTCTGCGCAACGTCGAGCGCCTTGTGAACGAGGGGCCGAAGATGCGCACGGTGAATGATATGGAGGTGAGCCAGGCGGCAGCATTGGCCGGTTTGCTTTCCTTCATCGAGCAGAGCGATTATGACGATATCGATGGGCTCAAGATCGATTACCGTGCACTGCCGCGATACGAGATCTGCACGAGCAGCCATGATTGCCTGCGTAGGAAATGCCCGTTCTTCGGAAGCAAATGCTTCGTCCATGGCACCCGTCAGCGTGCGGAAAGCGCGGATATCGTGGTAACCAACCAGACCATGCTCTTCTGCGATGTTGCGGCGGAAGGCGGTTTGCTCCCACCGGTGCGGTATTGGATCATCGACGAGTCCCACGGCACGGAAGACGAGGCGCGACGTGCATTCAGCTGCTCGATCGAGGCCGATGAGCTGCGCCGTATAGCCAACCGCGTGGGATCAAGCGAGGCTTCACGCAATGTCTTCCTGCGTGCGGAACGTTCGATGACCGGTAAGACCGAGGCATCGGATGAGACCGTGCGTGCGATGCTCAGCCCCCAGGAGCTTGAGGAGGCCCAGGGTACTGGAAACAATGCGGGCGACACCTTGCTGTTCGCCCTTTGCTCGCGCGCTCTGAAGCATGGCCGCGAATTCGACCAGGCGGCCCGTGATTTCTGCGATCATATCGGCGACTTGCTCTTCTTCGACCCGGTGAAACGCTCGAAGGGCTACGACCGCGTCGAGTTGTGGTTGAACGACGATATCCGCCAGAGCTACACCTTCGCGGCGTTGGTTTCCTACGGGCGTGTGATGTGCGATGCTGCCGAGTACCTGGTGAAATCCAGTCAGGAACTGGTAGGTTACCTGGAGGGCATCGAGGGTGCCGCGGCGATCCAGCGCGAAATCGCGTCTACAGCCATGGCGCTGAAGGAAATGATCAATGCGGCGGAGGTGATCCTCTTCGACGGCTCGCCCCTCTACGCCTACGCCGCCCATCTGAGCCGCAAGAAGCAGAGTCCGGAACGTCTGGAAGCGCTGATGCTGGATGTGGGAGATGCGATGAATGAGAATTTCTTCGCTCGCGTGCATAGCGCGGTTTTCACTTCCGCCACCATGACCATCGCCGATTCCTTCGATTCCTTCGAGCAGGGTGTCGGTTTGGGAAGAGGCGAATTCTCCCAATGCCGTACGTGCAAGTTGGATTCCGAATACGATTTCGATTCGAATATGACGGTCTATGTGGCCGAGGACATGCCCGAGCCGAACGATCCAGGCTATATGGATGCCCTTTGCGATTTGCTTATCGGAGTGCACAGGGCGCAGAGCGGTTCGACGTTGACCTTGTTCACGAACCGCAAGGAGATGGAGAAGAGCCATTCGGTGGTACAGGCGGCTGTGCGCGGGGACGACTTGCGCATCATCTGCCAGCGCTGGGGCGTTTCCATCAAGGGATTGCGCGATGAATTCATCGCCGACGAGCATCTATCGCTTTTCGCCCTTAAGAGCTTCTGGGAGGGCTTCGATGCCCCGGGTTCCACCCTTAAAACGGTCGTGGTACCCAAGCTGCCGTTCAATAAGCCTACCGACCCCCTTTCCTGCGAACGTGCGCAGATCGACCCGCAGGCTTGGGCCCACTACGTGCTTCCTGCAGCCGTGCTGGAAGTGCGGCAGGCGGCGGGCAGGTTGATCAGGAGCTCGACCGATACGGGCAACCTGGTTCTAGCGGACAGGCGACTGGTGTCCAAACGCTACGGCTCGACCTTCCTGAAGTCCCTTCCGAGCAAGAATATCAGGGTGCTTCCGGCGAAGCGCATCATCGAGGAACTGTCCCTGGGAAGATAATCTGAAACCGATTTTCAGGGAGGCGGGGCCCCGTGTCGGGAGACCGGTGGCCCCGTTGACGTAACGTTACCCCATCCCTTGTGTCCCATTTGAGTGGTTATTCAATATATCGTGCTGATGACCTGCGAAAATGCAAAAGAGATGGAATGCTGGGCGCTTATGTTCCGGTGATGGTCGAAGCTTCGAAACGAAGGCAGCGGCGCTTAAATGACGTATACTGGAAGGCCATGTGAACATTAGGTGGAATGCCTATTTACGAAAGGTGCGGTCATGTCGGAAATCATGGAAGACATTGCATATCTATCACAGGAAATCGGACCGCGACCTGCTGGCACCGAAGAAGAGCAGCAGGCTGCGCTCTATATCTCCGACACGCTGAAGAATAGGACCGGTTTCGAGACGTCCATCGAGGAATTCGCCTGCAATTCCAAGCCCGAACTGGTGAAGGTGGTCCTTTGCATTCTCGCCATCATCATCAGCATCGCCGCTATGATCGTCGATTTCGCGGTCATCCCCGCAATCCTGATCGGCATCCTGTGCGCAGTCCTCTACGTTCCCGAAGCGATCGGCCATCCCTTGCTCTCCCGCGCCCTTTCCCGCGGGGTCAGCCAGAACGTGGTGAGCAAGTACCAGCCTGCGGCAAGGAGCTCCAGGCGCTCCCGTAAGGTCGTGCTCGTTGCGAGCTACGACAGCGGCAAGATCCAGAAGGAGCTGGGTGCTGCCGGTGTCCTTCCTGCACTCGATATGGCGACTTTGGTCGGCATGGTTGCGATCCCCATCCTTTGGGTCTCCCGTGCTGCTTTCGGAATGGAAGCGGCGGGTCCCGCATTGATCGCATGGAATGCGGTCACCATCATCGCACTCGTGCTTTCGGTGTTCCCCGTCATCTTCTTCGTAATGCATCAGGTTGCGCAGTACAACGAGGCGGCGAATTGCAATGCCGCTTCCGTTGCTGCGATGATCGAAGTTGCCAAGCGCGTTGCGAACACCCCTGCGGTTGCAGCCAAGCCCGATGATCGGGTGCGTATCCATGGCGAGGACGCTGCCCGCGCAGAAGGACTCGTGCCCGAAGGGGCGAGCATCGAATACGCCGCCGCTCCGGCGCAGACCGATATTCGCGAGGCTTCTGCTGCCGATTCCTCCGCCGCTGTCGAAAAAGCTTCAGCCGATGTTCCCATGCAGGCAGGAAAGACCGAAAGCTTCGTGTATCTGAACGACCACGCCGGCTGGCCCCAGGAGTACTCCTACGAGAAGCCAGCAGACAAGGAGCCCGAAGCCGAATCCCAGGTTCAGGACGATTCCGTTCCCGAGTGGTATCGTGCAGCGCAGGCAAAGGCCCATCGCCCTGCAGATACCGGGGCTCCCGTACGCCGCTCCCGTTTTGCATCCGCCCTTGACGCTGCGGTCGAAACGAGCCATCAGCGTGCCCAGGAAGCGGCAGCGGCACAGCAGGCGGCACGCGAGGCCGCTCTCGCGAATGCATTCGAAGCAGCGCGGGCTGCTTCCCAACCCGAAGGTCCCATCGCCACTGTGCAAGCGGATGAGCCGTCGCCGTCCGACGAGCGCAGGGAAGTGGAATACGAAGAGGTGTTCCCCGAGACCGAACCTGCGATCGAGGCAGAGTCCCAGGTCATCGATACCGACGGATCCGAACTTTCCGCCGAGCCTGTTCCCGTCCAGCCTGCACCTAGGATGAACTCCCTTGCGGCGTTGGCCCAGCAGGCGGTGGAGGATGCCATCGCGAACGGCGAGGATCCCAGCACCTTCGTCCCCGAGCCTATGGCAAAACCCCAGCCCGCAAAGGAAGAAGTGCTTCCTCTTGAGGAAGACCAGCCTGTTTCCTCCGAGCAGGATGAGCTTTCCGTATCCCAGTCCGAATCCGAATCCGTTCAGGAGGCCCCGGCACAGCCTGAGCCCGTTTCCGCAGAAGAATCACAGCAGGATCCTGACGTCGATGCCGTTCCGGATGGCGAGGCGGGAGAGCCTGCAGGCGGTACCGTCGCCATCCCCCGCATCGATGTGAGCGAGCTTCGCCGCGATGCCGCCCGTGCGCGTGCGTCGCAGCCTGCCAAGACCCAGCCCGACGAATCGGCGTCTTCTGCGCCTGCAATCGATCTGCCTGTAATCGAAGTGCAGCCCGAAACCGAGCGCGTGAATCGCAATCCCCTGCTCGATTCCCCTGAGATGCTCGCCGACCTGCCCCAGATCGATACGACCTTGCCCCAGCCCGCACCCTTGGCCGGTGCCGGTGCGAATCCGTCGCTTTCCTCGCGCATCCCCCGTGTCAATCTGGATGCTTTCGGTATTTCCACTAAGGGAAATGCGGAGCCTTTGGACAACAAGCGTGCTGCACTGCGCAACATGGTCCCCTCGCTGAGCGGGTCGATCAGCTTCGAGCCCTCAGCTGAAGATACCGGCAATAACACTGTCAGCCGTACTGGGTCCTTCAGCCCGGTCAGCATGTCGGGGAGCATCGGACCGGTTGGCGATGAGTTGATCGAGGGCGTCGATCCCGAGGATATCTATGTGGACGATGCGGACGATTCCGACTATGCCGAGAACACCACTGCCTCCGGTGCGTATGCGGGTCCCGACTACATCGAGATGCCGGAATCCCGCATGTCCCGCTTCTTCGATAAATTCCGCCGAAAGAAGGATAAGGAAGCCAAGGAAGAAGAATCCGACAATCGGCGCCGTGTATCCCGCAAGGGAGATGACGGCGACGAGCCGGCGTGGGATGACGACTGGAATGGCGGTGCCTTCAGCAAGATGCGCGAGGCCGCCGCAGGACTTGGCAGGAAAAAGGATAAGGAAGAAGACGCCGGGCAAACTGAATATTCCGATATTGAGACCAATGCATATGAATCGGATGGTATCCAGCCTGCGGTAGATGCTGTCGATGACTTCGACCAGGTCCGAACCGACGAAGCCCCGCAGGTTGAAGAGGAAAGCGACGGCCTTATCGAAGAATCCGCGCCGCAGGAGTCCGCAGCTCCCGCGGGCAACAGCCTTGCTGCTTTCGTGAGCGAATTGGGCTTGGAGGAACAATCCGCAGCAGACGCTGCCGTCGAAGAGGAAGTAAAGCAGATCGAGGACTTCCATTTGAAGAATGTCGATGTCGAGGTTTGGTTTGTAGCCTTGGGTTCCGAATGCGCTGCGAATGGCGGTTCGAGGGCGTTCTTCGAAGAACACGCCGAAGAGCTTAAGGGTGCCTTGATCGTCAACCTGGAGGGTTTGGGCGCCGGAGCGCTTTGCCAGGTCAGCCCCGAGGGGCATTTCGGTGCGAAGGTTGCAAGCCCCCGTTTGAAGCGCTTGGTCAAGAAAGCCCAGCGGGTTTCCGGTGTGACCTTCACCGATGCTGCGATTCGTTGGAAGGACAGCATCGCATCCTTGGCGTTGAAGAAGGGTCTGCATGCCGTGACCCTAGCCGGTATCGAGAAGAAGAAGCCTGCATACCTGGGCCAAGGGGACGATGTGATCGAGAATGTGGACGAGGAAACCCTGTATCGTCGCATCGAGTTCGTCGAAGCTTTGGTGCGCAACGCGTAGAACGCGACCTAAAGAACCTGGAAGTATATGGGGACCCGCTTCGGCGGGTCCTTTCGTGTTTGGAGTTTTTCCAGGTAAAATGCGGTTTTTGGGATTCTTTCATTTGTCTTGGATGAAAGTTTCCGTTGTTTACTTTCCGTTCATTTCACAGGCTTGCAGATGGGTATAATATCTTGCGCTGTAATGGAAAATCGATTGTCGGGTATGCGCGGAGCATGCCTATGTGCGAGGGAATGAGGACGAAATGGAAATCGAAGCATACTGCGTGAAATGCAAGGCGAAGAAGGTCATGGTGGAGCCCAATGAAGGCCTGACTAAGAATGGCAAGCCTATCGTGAAGGGCAAGTGCCCCGACTGCGGTACCACCATCTGCCGTATCGGCGCTATCAAGAAGTAAAGCTTCCACTTACGGTGATCGAATATTCTGCGACCCTGCGGGGTCGCTTTTCTTT
>JBJEKU010000096.1:0-6487 GCA_051878795.1 Eggerthellaceae bacterium | reverse complement strand
CCTGGCAGCGCCGATAGAGATGTTGCCCCTTTCGTCCATCTTCTCAGTGAGGCCATACTGGCCGCGGTGCGCCTCGTCGACCATGACTACAACATTGCTGCGGTCGCAAAGCGGCTCATCGCCATCCATGAACTTCTGCATTGTAGTGAAGATGATTCCATTTGCTTCGCGACCGATAAGCTTATCTTTGAGATCCTGTCGGCTCGAAGCCTGCAAAGGCGTCTGACGAAGGAACTTCGCGCAACGACTGAACTGCCCATACAACTGATCGTCCAAATCGTTTCTGTCGGTAATAACCACGATGGTCGGGCTTTCGAGTCTTTCCTGAAGCAAATGTGCAAAAAACACCATTGAAAGTGACTTGCCAGAACCTTGAGTATGCCAGAAGACACCGATTTTTCCATCACCGGCAACCGCTTCTTCGGCACGAGCAATAGCCTTCGAAACGCCGAAGTACTGATGATAGCCTGCAAGGATTTTAATTACGTGGGTTGAAGTGCTCGCAAAACAGACGAAGTTCTTGATTATGTCGAGAAGACGTGCCTTGGGCATCATGCCATCAAGCATGGTCTTCCAAGTTGCGGCCTGGGTATGCGCATAATCCCCATCTACCGACTTCCATGAAACGAATCGGTCTTCGCTTGCAGTAATCGTGCCGACACGAGTTTCGGACATATCACTCATCACACAGAAGACGTTAGGCACAAACAGACTGGGGATATGCTGCATATAGTTACGTAGCTGAAGAAAAGCGTCAGATGCATCGGTTTCTTCGCGTGACGGGCTCTTCAGCTCGAACATCACCAATGGAATGCCATTTACGAAAGCGATTAGGTCGGGGCGCTTGTTCGAATACTCGACGAAAGTCCATTGGTTCACAATGTGATAGTCATTGTTTTCTACGTCGCTAAAATCAATCAGATAGACGATATCGTCTCGCTCTTCCTTTCCATCGAAGAAATGAACCTCGACACCAGCCTGCAAGTAATCATTGAAGACTTCGTTTCGCTGTTCAAGCGAACCACCTTCAACATTCGAAATCTTGACAATTGCCTCATCAATTGCGGCTTGCGGTAGCTTTTTGTTAACTCGTCGCAGTGCGGTTGGGAGCACATCAGGCAAGAACACGTCATCGAACTTGTCGGAAGTCCTCGCAACATCGGGCCCATAGAGATGGACATAGCCAAGGTTTTCGGTCAAATGCTCGATTATGGCCTGCTCGTAGAAGTCTTCATCAATGTTGAGAATAGAGTAGTTGCAAGCATCGCTCATTGCAGACCTCTCCCTTTGCGCCAGTTAACAGCCATTTCGAATCATTGTAGCCATGAACAGGTGATTCGTCACAAGGAATAGCCCAAAGGACTGAAAGAGGCATAGCAAAGATGTTGTTGCGCTTACCAGTCAATGACTCGTTTATGTCATTGGCAAATCGTAAGACTTGCCGGCAAATAGAAGGCAATTATCAGGAATAACCAGAATGTAGCGCATGTAACAACGAAGATAGTTTTGAATCGATGTCATCGCAGATAGCAAAATGCAACGAAGAAGGCTCAATCGAAGAAAAATAATACCTTCGGTTCTACCGATAACCCTGCAAACCAAAAGATTCCAAGCAATTGTCAGACAACATTATGCTAATAGCATTGCTTTGATGAAGCACCAATATGGTCGATTATCATACGATAAATAAATAATAATCTGTAAGATTTCTGTCAAACCCGCTCTGTTACTATATCCGCGCTCGATGGCATGAGCCCTGTGAGTGGGTACGCCTCTTGTACCGAAAGGGAAGGAGGTGGTTATATGGAAAGTCTGATTGCTCTCATGCAGCTCGCAACCGCGGTGCTTGCATTGATTACCGCAATTCTAATGGTTCTGCCCGCACTGGGTAAGTTGATTTGCAATATCAAAAAGAAGCGCCGTAAGTAGCGAGCTTACGGCGTTTCGAAGCAATGAGGCTGCCCACACCGAACCATAGGCCGCCATCGGGTTCATTATACTTGAAAGACAGCGTATTCAAAAGGACAAGATAACGAAAAAGCTTAAATCGCGCATTGCTATATATTACAAACGCAAATTGACAGACGACCTGGAGTTTCACGCACTCAGCAACCAGCGCATTCCCCTATCCATTCCCTCAACTCCGCCACATCCTTCGTCAGTAAGGGTGCCATGCTCGGCGCATACTTGGACACGTCGATTTTATCGAGCTCGGTGGATACAAGCGAAGCGAGTTGAGGCTTAAGCTGCACAGTACGATGCAGGGCTGCAAGGCACTGCCTAATAGCCGTCGGCTTCTCGTCGTGCAACATCACGGCAAGATCGCAGAAGCAGGAAGCAATTAGCTCCTTCTCGTCCCATCGTGCTTGAGCAACCGCAGGCCTAAAACCCCTTGTGCGCACAAAGGAACTGGAATGGCTGATAAAAGCAACAAATTCATCGAATAGGCAATAAAGAACGTCGCTTTCGAACGATTGAGTCTCAAGATCAAGCATCAGTTGATGACCCCGTTTCGTATCTGTTCCAGTAAGCACGTCGAAGATTTCTATGTTCTCCCCGCTTTAGACAAATCGATCTTCAAAAATGTCGAAAAGAGTCATGCATTTCGTTTATTACCCACGTAATCACCGCAAACGAAAAGACTTCCCGATGAAAGATTAATTGTGCAAAGCAACACTCTCTAATGTGAGATAGTCCACAAGTTTTTGCAAGGTTTTTGTCAAACTCTCTTTGTTACTATATCCGCGCTCAATGGCCGGCCTGTGAGTGGGTACGCCTCTTGTACCGAAAGGGAAGGAGGTGGTTATATGGAGATGATGATTGCCATCATCCAATTCGCTACGGCGATATTGGCTCTGATAACAGCGATTCTTATGCTCCTGCCCGCACTGGGTAAGACGATTTGCAATATAAAAAAGAAACGCCGTAAGTAGCTGGCTTACGGCGTCTCACTAGCAATGAGGCTGCCCACACACTACCACAGGCCGCCATCGGGTTCATTATAGCTTGAATTGGAGAACAATCAATAACGAGAAACGTCGTAAGCAACAAGCTTACGACGTTTCGAAAGCAATAAGGCTACCTATACCGAACTACAGGCCACCACGGTTTATTCAAACCCCGAAGCGGCAGATATTCACCCGCAAAAGAATCAAATCCTGATTTGCACTTCGGTCTACCCAAGCAAAACCCCATCGTTAACCAGTTGGCGCAGCTTGTCTTCCACAACGCGATGCCGAGCGTTTTCGGATGATTCGTCCGCACCGATGGCTTCCAAATCAAGGTGAGCCTCCCTGTATTCGTCCATGAGCGAAGAAAACAGCTCATGGATGGAAGGAGGCAGGCACACGATAGAATTCGCTCCGGCTGCAGCGGTATTCGCGACGGTTTCCGCAGATGCACCACCCGAAGCGATAATCGGCAAGTTGGGAAATGCCTCGCGGATAGTCCGCACCACCGCCGGCGTATCCTTCCCCGCAGCCACATTGATGATGGAAGCACCCGCATCGATACGCGCACGCACCACGTCCAGGTCGTCATTCACCACGGTAACGATGACGGGGATATCGATGATACGGCTGACCATTTCAACCGTGGCATTGCACACGGGTGCGTTCAGTACTACACCGTACGCACCCGCAGCTTCTGCGTCTTTGGCAAGCATTGCGGATCGGGTACCACTGGTCCTTCCTCCACCCACGCCCACAAGCACGGGAATGGAAGACGCCTCAACCAACATCTTCGAAATAATCTGCTGGGGAGTAAACGGATACACAGCGAACACTGCATCTGCATCGCAATTGCGAATGATGGCGATATCGGTCGAGCATATGAGCGACCTGACGGTCCTGCCCAAGATGTTGATTCCAGATACCCTTTGGGCTTCCTGAGGAAGACGGACGTTATGGGATCTGAGCGTGCCATTCAGAGTCGGCACTGCACCGATTTCGCTCGTCATACACTTCCTTCCAGCAAATCATCGTTAGCAATCCACAATTACCTGCGAAACATTAATTCTAGAGCGTTCTGTTCAGCCTTGCAAACTTCGATTTGTCGCTGGTGGACATGGAGCGCATCGGGTCTTCCCTGTAAGGTGCACGCGGGTCGTTCTCGTCATTCCACATCTGCTCTGCAACATCCGCCCAATCCTCGGCGAACTTGGCGCACTTCGCACACAGGTGCTGGGCGCTTTCCTGCTCGGTGTAATCGGTGCACTTTGCACCGGATTCTTCAACCATGCGCTGCAAAGCCTCGGGGTTTTCCAGCATGGGGCACGGACGGAGGAGATTCTTATTGAAGGGCTGGCCTTCGTAGTACTTCATGAAAATGGGCGATTTCAGGCATTCGAGCAGGGACATGTCGTGGATATTCGCGTTGGAGTAATGGATGAACACGCAAGGTTCCACATCGCCCGCAGCGTTGATATGCAGGTAACGGCGACCGCCCGCGATGCAACCGCCGACGAATTCGCCATCATTCTGGAAGTCCAGCATGAACAGGGGCTTTTCTTCCCTCATCTTGCGGATGAAGTCATACAGCTTGGTACGCTGCTCGACGGTCAGCATCAGATCGGTAGGAGCATTCATGCCCACGGGCATATAGGTGAACACCCAAGCAAACAGGGCACCCTGGTCGATCAGCCAATCGACGAATTCCTCGGAGCAAACGGCTTCGGCATTCGCAGAGGTGATGCACGTAGACACGCCGAAGGGCAGACCGTGTGACTTGAGCAGTTCCATCGCGCGGGCAACCTTTGCATAAGTGCCTTTGCCGCGACGTCCGTCGGTCGTTTCCTCGTTACCCTCGACGCTGATGGCGGGTACGAAGTTCTTTACGCGGATAAGTTCCTGGCAAAAATCCTCATCGATAAGGGTGGCATTGGTAAAGCAGAGGAAGCTGCAGTCGGGATGGGCTTCGCAAATGCGGATCAGGTCCTTCTTGCGCACCAGGGGTTCGCCGCCAGTGTAGATGTACACATGGGTGCCCAACTCGACGCCCTGGTTGATGATGGAATCGATATCCTCGTAGCTCAGATTGAGCGAGTGACCGTACTCCGCCGCCCAGCAACCGGTGCAGTGCAGGTTGCAAGCGCTTGTGGGATCAAGCAGAATCGCCCAGGGAATATTGCACTGATGCTTTTCGCGCATCTTTTCCTGAACAGGCCAAGCCATCAGGTTGCCATCGATGACGAAGTTCTTCAGAAGGGAATCCCTCACCTCGGGATTCATATCAAGAACCTTCATGATCAGCTGATACCAGTTGTTCTTGGATTCGATTGCGTTGCGGATTGCATCACGCTGGGAATCGAACAGATCAGCCGGAGCAACCTTGTCGATCATACCCATGATCTTGGTGATGTTCTTTTCGGGATCTTCCAGCAGATAATCGACCGCCTTCATCATCGCTGCACGCTTGACTTGTTCTGTCGCTTTCATTTCATGTCCCCCAATCTTATAATCCACAGTGTGGTTTTTCTGCCACTGTGGATTTTAGGAATCATTGCGCATCGAATGCAATTGCCAGAAAAATCACTGTTGCGAATTAATCAACAAAGAATGGTTTCTTGTGGAGCATGTCATCAAATCGTAAGGACGCTGAATTCTAATGGACAAATCAAGCATTGACCGTCAGTCAGACAAAATCGATCGGCGCAAACGCCGGAGCGATGCTGCCATCCGAAAGGCATTCGACGAGCTCTTAGAGGAAAAACCGCTCGACAAGATCACCGTCAAGGAGCTTGCCGAAAGGGCCGATATCGACAGGAAGACCTTCTATCTTCGCTACGACTCCATCGATGACCTGGTGGATTCCCGTATTCAAGAAGAAGCGGAATATGTGGCGAAAGTACTCCATAAGGCAATCAAGAACGAAAGCGGAGAAATCGACGTGAAGGCGCTCTATGAGACGCTGAGTATGGAGCTTCTCATCCGCCTGAACGGACACCTGGGATTGCTGGGCCACGGAAACACCGATCGCTTGACCGCCAAGCTCCTCCCCGCCCTGTCCCGTGCCCTAAGTGAAGACGATACGCTCTCGCTTTCCGAAAACCTGGGGGCATACTTCAACCTGTTCGCCGCATACTTCTGCGGCGGCCTGCTTTCCCTGTACAACCAATGGATGAAAACCGAAAGCGAGCTCCCCTTAGACGTACTGGCAGAGCTGGCCAGCGCGGCAATGACCGGAGGATTGGTTTCGCTCTCTTCTGCAGCGATGAGGCTGATCGAAGGCGGGCAGCTTCCACCATCCAAGGCAAAGTAAAGCTCGAAATCCCTGTAAGGGGAACAAGAAGCGAGCCATACTTCATTCAAAAAAAGAATGACGCAAACTCCCGAACTCGCGAAGTGTGTGAAGAATTCACTAGAAGTGTTACCTTTCGCAGACAAATAACACCCAGTAGCCAACCGAAGGGCAAACCAGAAGATCGAGTCATTCACTCAGTGATACTTTCATTCTCGTTCGTATGAATCAAACGAAAGGAAACAAAATG